>NZ_JBDJLM010000039.1:0-49853 GCF_039673365.1 Pseudomonas sp. TWI923
GCTCCCACAGACAAAGCGCCAAGCCCGAGGCGGGCGCTCACCTGTGGGAGCCGGCTTGCCGGCGATAGGGGCTGCACTGATTTCAGATCAGATATCCCACACCACATTGATGGCGAAGTTGCGCCCCGGCATGGTCAGGCGGTCGAGGTTGGCCGGCTGGGTCACGCTGGCTTCGCCGATCGAGTCGTAGCCGCGCACGTCATCCCACTGCCAGTACTTCTTGTCGGTGAGGTTGTACAGGCCGGCGTTGACGGTGACGTCCTCGCTCACCTTGTAGAAGCCGGTCAGGTCCAGCACGCCGTAGCCGGGGCTGCGGAACTGCTTGCTGGTGCCGTCGGGGGCGAAGAAGGTGGTGTCGTCGACGCGATCCTTCTGCTTGACCAGGGTCCAGCTGAGCAAGCCGCCGTAGCTCTGTTGCTCGTAGCCCAGGCCGAGCACGGCGGTGAGCGGGTTGACGCTGTTCAGCGGCTGGCCGTTGTCGTCGTTGCGGCCACGGGCATAGGCCACCGAGCCTTGGGTGTACAGGCCTTGCGCGGCACCGAAGTGGTCGAGGTTCAGGCGGCCCTTGAACTCGGCGCCGCGGATGGTGGCGTGCTTGATGTTGTTGGCCTGGAACTTGGCGCCCAGGTTGGACGACAGGATGGCGTCTTCGTTGATGAAGTCGCGGTACTTGTTATAGAACACCGCCACGTCGAAGTTGCCGGCGTCGAAGTTGCCGCGCAGGCCGGTCTCGTAGCTCTTGCTCTTTTCCGGCTCCAGGTCAGGGTTGGGCTGCACGCTGTAACCCAGGCCCGGGTTGTCAAAGCGGCCGTACATCGCCTTGGCGGTCGGCGTGCGGAAGCCCTCGGCGTACTGGCCGTACCAGGTGTAGTTGTCGTTGAAGGCGTAGGTGACCCCCAGCTTGGGCGAAACGCGGTGCCACTTCTTGGCCGAGTCGTCGGCATTGGCGGCACCGGTCACGCTGGTGCTCTGCACGCCGCGCAGGAATTCGTCGGTGAACTTGGGCTCCATGCGGGTGTAGTCGTAGCGGGCACCCGGCAGGAAGGTCCAGTTGTTCCAGCGGATCTCGTCCTGGGCGAACAGACTGTAAGTGTTCACGGTCGGGTCGGGGAAGTCGCTGACCGGTACCTGGCCATCACGGGCGCTGTTCTGGCCGATGGCTGTGCAGGAACCACCGACGTTCAGGCAGGTGCCGACGCCCTGGCGGATGCCGCTGATCTTCTCGTGCTTGAGGGTGGTGCCATAGGTCAGCAGGTGCTCGGTGGCGCCAATGCTGAAGGCTTTGTCCAACTGGGCGTCAAGGACCCACTGGCGGTCCTTGTAGGTGGTCTGGCGGTCTCGGAACACCTGGCGGCCGGCGGCGAAGTACAGCTCATCGGTGCGCTGGTCGGTCTTGGCGATCTGGTAGTTGAGGCTCCACTTGAGGTGGTCGGCGACCAGGCTGTCGAGGCCGAATTCATGATTGATGCCGAAGCGTTCGCGGGTGACGGTGTCGTTGCCCTGGCGCATGCGGTACGAGTTCGAGGCGCCGAAACCGGGAATGAACGGCCCGCCCACGGAGCTCAGGATGTTCTGGTCGCGGTCGTCCTTGTAGTGCTCGTAGGTCAGGCCCAGGCGGGCGTCGTCGGCGTAGTTCCAGCCCAGTTTGGCCAGCACGTTGGTGGTGCGCACGTCCTCGGGGTTGGATTCGGTGCGGGCCAGGCCGCTGCCGCCGTGCTCGCCGTAGGACTCGGTCTCGTGGCCGTTGCGCTGGCTCAGGTGCAGCAGGCCGTCGAAGTCGGCGTGGCGGCCTGCGACGGTGGCGGACGTCAGCCAGCTCTCGTCGGCGGAGCTGTAGCCGGTCTTCAGGCGCGCGCCGACATCCTTGCCGGGCTTGATGATGTCTTCAGGGTCGAGGGTGAAGTAGCTGACCGCGCCGCCGATGGCGTTGCTGCCGTACAACACCGAGGCCGGGCCGCGCAGGATCTCGACGCGCTTGACGATTTCCGGGTCGACGTAGTTGCGCTGGGTCTGGGCGTAGGGGCCGTAGAAGAAGCTGTCGGGGATCGACACGCCGTCTACCTGGGTGAGGATGCGCTCACCGTCGATGCCGCGGATGTTGTAGCCGTTCAGGCCGCTGCGCTGGCCAACGCCGCCGACCGACACGCCTGGCTCGTAGCGCACCAGGTCCTTGATGTCGTTGACGTTCTGCCGGTCCAGCTGCTCGCGGGTCTGCACGCTGACGGTGCTGGGCACCTGGCTGACTTCCTGGGCGCTACGGGTGGCGCTGACGGTCATCTGTTGCAGGGCGATGGCGCTGCCCGCCTGGCGCTCGAGCACCACGTTGGCGTTGTCGATCTTGCGATAGGCAAGGCCAGTGCCGTGCAGCAGGCGCTGCAGCGCCGCTTCCGGGGCCAGCGAGCCCTGCACCCCTGGCGAGGCCACGCCTTCGGCCAGCTCGGCGTTGAAGCCGACCTGCCAGCCGGTGACCTGGCTGAACGCATTGATCGCCGAAACCAACGGCTGCTGGGCAATGGCGAAGCGGTAGTCGCCCATGCGCGGGCTGCTCGCCTGGGAAGGCTCCACGGCCAGGGCCGGCAGGCTGCCGGCGCCACTGGCGAGCAGGGCGAGGGTCAGCAAGGACAGCTGCCCGTGGCGGCGGGAAGGGGTGAACGGGCGGGTTGGACCTGTGGACATCGAAAGCGCTCCCTGTCGCGCGAGGGGTTATAGGCGTGGACTGTTGTCGTTATCGAACGAGAATCAGTTGCATTGGCTATAACGAGACGTGCTGCCTACAGGGGTCGCGTAAAAAAACTTGTTGGCTTAGTTGAGAATCACCACGGCGGGGTATTCATGCAGCTGCGCCGAGGTGATGTGGGCGAGGGCGCGCAGGGTTTGCAGGGGCTGGTCGAGGCGGTAGTTGCCGGTGACTGCAACCTGCTCCAGCTGCGCATTGCGGCTGATGATCCAGCCTGGGTAGTAGCGCTGCACTTCGGCGATGACCTGGCCCAGCGGGCAGTTCTCGAACACCAGGCGGCCTTCGACCCAGGCCAGTTCTTTGTTCAGGTCGACGCGCTGGCGCTGACCGAAGCCCTGGGGGCCGACACTGATGCTGTCGCCAGCGCTCAGGCGGATGCGCTGGTCGCGAGCGCCCTGCAGATCGACGTCGCCGCGCTGCACGCGCACCTGCGCTTCGCCGTCCAGGTAGCGCACGGCGAAGTCGGTGTCGCGCACGTTGGCGCGCAGCGGCCCGGCCTGCACCTCCAGCGGCGGCTGGCTGCCGCCGGCGACCTGGAAGTAGGCTTCGCCCTGCAGCAAGCGGGCAACCTGGCGCCCGTCGCGCACATCGCTGGCGAAGGCCGAGTTGGTGTTGAGCAGAATCTTGGCGCCGTCGTCCAGTTGCAGGCGCTGGCGCTCGCCGACCACGGTGAGGTGGTCGGCCTGCAGGCGCACAGGCAGGTTGCCGAAGGTGAACAGCCCGACCAGCAGCACGGCGGCGGTGGCCAGCGGCTTCCAGTGGCTGCGCAGGCGCCCGCTGATGGAGCGGCGCTGGCGTTGCTGCATTTGCTCGGCGGCCTGGCGCAGTGGCGCACCGTTCCACAGCGCTTCGGCCTCGACGTAGGCTTCGGCGTTTTCCGGCTCGGCGCCCAGCCAGTGCTCGAAGGCCTGGGTGTCTTGGTCAGTGGCGCACTGCAGGCGGATCAGCCAGTCCATCGCCTCCTCGCGGGCACGGGCGCGGGCATCAGGCTCGGCAGGTGTCGGGCGAGGGGTGGGCTGATCGGTCACGAAGGATCCTTGCGGGGGCTTTTTTGCGCATGATCGGTGCAGGCCCGGCACATGGCAAGGGCTTTACGCAGGTGCGCGGCGAGTGGTCGCGTCACTGGTGCCGAGCGGCGACGCCCATGCAGATGGCCATGATCAGTTTCAGTTCCTTCTGCACGGTACTGGCCGAGACGTTCAGTTGCTCGGCGATTTCCAGGTAGCTGGCGCCATGCAGGCGGCTCTGGATGAAAATGCGCTGCTGGCGTTCGGTCAGCTGGCCGAGGCTCGTGCTCAGGTGCTTGAGCAGTTGCTCGGCGTGGGCGGCATCCTCGCTGCTGCCGGCGGGCGCGGCGACGTTGTGCAGCACTTGCTCGGGCACGTCGTCGACCAGGGTGCGTGCCTGCACCCGGCGGGCGCGCAGGTGGTCCAGGGCGAGGTTGCGCGCGGTCTGGAACACGAAGGGTTCAAGGTGCTCGATCGGCCGCTCGCCCAGGGCACGGGTGACCCGCAGGTAGGTTTCCTGCAGCAGGTCCTCGGCGGTGCTGGGGTTGCCGACCATGCGTTGCAAGGTGCGCAGCAGGCTGAGGCGCTGGGTGAGGAAGACTGAATTGAACCGGGATTGACTCACGGGGGGACCTGGCCACTGTGGGGCGAATGATAATGCTTATCATCCATGTGGCAGGTCAAGCGCTGAAATGTCACGAACAGGTAAAGATTGCGCTTTGCGCGTGGGGCGGTGGGCGTGGGAGCGGGCTTGCCCCGCGATGGGTTCACCACAGGCAATCACAGGCGGAAATGCCCCACCATCCCCTTCAGGTCATCCCCCAGCCGCGCCAGCTCGACGCTTGAGCGGGCATTGTCCTCCATCGCCAGGGCCGCCTGATCGGCGCTGCCACGGATCTGCGTGACACTGCGGCTGATCTCCTCGGCCACCGAGCTTTGCTGCTCGGCGGCCGCGGCGATCTGCTGGTTCATCTGCTGGATCAACGACACCGCCGCGGCAATGCTGCCCAGCGCACTTTCGGTCTGCAGCGCATCGGCCACCGCCAGGCGCACCAGCTCGGTACTGCCACGGATCTGCGTCACCGACTGCTGGGCATTGCCACGCAGGCTGGCCACCAGGCGCTCGATCTCTTCAGTGGACTGACGGGTACGCCGCGCCAGGGCGCGCACTTCATCGGCCACCACGGCGAAACCACGCCCCTGCTCACCGGCGCGAGCGGCCTCGATGGCGGCATTGAGCGCCAGCAGGTTGGTCTGCTCGGCGACACTCTTGATGACCTCCAGCACGTCGCCGATGGTATGGATCTCGGCACTCAGGCTGTCGATCCCGCAGCTGGCGGTCTCGGCGGCGGCGGCGAGCTGCTCGATGCGCTGCATGCTCTGGCGCACCACCTGCTGGCCGGACTCGACCTTGTCGTCGGCGGCCTGGGCCGCTTCGGCCGCCTGCTCGGCATTGCGCGCCACATCATGCACGGTGGCGGTCATCTGCTGCATGGCGGTGGCCACCTGCTCGGTCTCGTCCTTCTGGCTGCCGACTTCACGGTTGGTCTGCTCGGTCACGGCAGACAACGCCTGGGCGCTGCCGGCCAACTGCTCGATGCCCTGTTGCAGGCCGCTGACCACACCGGACAAGCCCTCGGCCATCTGCTGCATGGCCTGCAACAACTGCCCGACCTCGTCCCCCCTCGGCGTCTCGGCCTCGATGGCCAACTCACCGGCGGCGATGCGCCGGGCACGGATGATCACCCGCTTGAGCGGCGCGACCACCGCACGGGTGATCAGCCAGGCCGCCAGCACCCCGACCAGCAGCGCCAGCGCGGTGGCGGCCGCGATGGCCACGGCATTGCGCGCAAGCTCGGCCTGCATCGCCTGTTCCTGTGCGTTGTAGGCCTGGTCGACCCGCGCCGTGACCTGTTCCGCGCGGGCCTGCAACTGGGCCTTGATGCCTTGTTCCTGAGCCAGCAGGTCGGTGTATTCATTGAGTTTGTCGGAGAAGCTGGCGATATGCCCGGCCACCTCGCCCAGCACGCTCTGGTAACCGGCATCGCTCACCGTGCCCTTGAGCTGCTCGACCAGGCTGGCCGCCTCAACCGTCTGGGCAATGCGCCCCTGGCCCACCTCGCCGCCCTTGCGGCTTTGTTCCAGGCGCACCCGGGCTTCGTCCATGGCCTGCAGCATCAGCCGTGACACCTGCGCCACCTGGCCGGCCTGTTCGAGAAACTCGCCGCCCTGCTGGCCTTGAGATTGCTTGAGGGTGTAGGTGCCGTCATCGGCCAGGCCGGCCTGCAGCACATCGAGGTTGTTGGCCACGCTGGACACCGACCAGCTGGCCATGTCCAGCGCCAGCTCCTTGCCCTGTACCGCCTGGACGAACTGGTCGAACGCCTGGCCGTAGGCGCCGAGTTCGCCTTCGGTCGAGGCCAGCCCCGGCAGGCCACGGGCGCGCTCGACCAGGCCTTGCAGGCCAGCGCGCAGCGTATCGGCCTCGGTGATATCGGAGCGCAGGGCGAACGCCTGCTCGTGCTGGCGCAGGCGCAGCAGGTCGGTATTGAACTGGGCCATCTGGCGCAAGCCATCGAAGCGCTGGCCTACGCTGAACAGCGCGTATACGCCGATGGCCGCCACCAGCAGCGTCAGCAGCAGCACCAAGGCAAAGCCCAGGCCGAGCTTGCGGGCCATGCCCAGATTGGCCAGAACACCGTGCTTGGTCACCGCCATCACCGATTCCCCTCTAGCTTATCGGGCTTTTCCGAAAGGCAAGAGTGACAATCGCAGCGGCCACCTCACAAGAGCCTGGCGTCAGAATGGTGTCATTTAGCTATGAGCGTGTCGCTTTCAGGCCGCTGGAGGTCGCCCCGCGTGTCGGAGGAACGCCTGGGCGCGGACGTCCTGTCCGTAGGCGACATTGATGCGCAACCAGTCACAAGCCCGTCCCTGGGGGTCGAAGGCGCTGCCGGGCGTGAGCAGCACGGCATGCTCCAGCGCAAGGCGCTCCAGCCCGGCAAAGTCGCGCCCGGGCGAGCGGGCCCAGACGAACATGCCGCCGCAGGGTTCGCACAACACCTCCCAGCCCCACGCCTCCAGCTGCCCGAGGAGCTTGGCCATGTGCTGCCCCAGGCGCACGCGCAGGCGCTGGATGCTCTTGCGGTAGCTGCCATTGGCAAGCATCTGGCCGATCACCTGTTCGGCAAAGCGGCAGGTGCCGATGCCGCTGACCATCTTCAACTCGGCCAGGCGGGCGATCAGCGCAGGTTCCGCAACCAGGTAGCCCACCCGCAGCGAACTGCTGAGGGTTTTCGAGAAGCTGCCCAGGTAGATCACCCGCTGCTCGCTGTCGAGGGTGGCCAGGCGGGTGGCCGGGCCTTCCTGGAAGTCGGCATAGAGGTCGTCCTCGATGATCCGCAGGTCATGCTCGCGGGCCAGCTCCAGCAGGCGATAGGCGACCTTGGGGGTCAGGCTGGTGCCGGTGGGGTTCTGGTACAGGCTGTTGGTGAACAGGCAGCGTGGCCGGTGCTCGACCAGCAGCCGCTCGAGTTCGACAACGTCTGGCCCCGTTGGCGTGCGCGGCACTTCGAGCATCCGCACGCCTTGCTGGCGCAGCAGGTTGAACAGGTTGTAGTAGCCGGGGCGCTCCACCAGCACGGTGTCGCCCGGCACCAGCAGGGTGCGCACCAGCAGGTCGAGGGCATGGCTGATGCCCTGGGTGGTGAGGATGCGCTCGGGCTCGGCGTTGATGTCGAGCCGCGCCAGGCCCTTGTGCAGCTGCAGGCGCAGGCTGGCCAGGCCCAGCGGCGGGCAGTAGTCGAACAGCGCCTCGGGCTCGCCCCGGCTGACCTGGCGCACGGCCTGCGCCAGTTCCGCCTCGGCGCGCCAGGCCACCGGCAGCCAGCCGCAGCCGAGCTTGAGCAGCGCCTCATGGCCTTCGCCGAACAAGCGCCAGCTGCCATCGATGGCCTCACCCCAGGCGCTGCCGGCATCCACCTGCTGCCCCGGCTTGCGTTCGGCAACGAAAAACCCGGCACCGTGCCGCGCCACCAGCCAGCCGCTCGCCACCAGGCGGTCGTAGGCCTCGATCACGCAGGACGCGCTCACCGCCTGGGCCTTGGCCAGGGTGCGGATCGACGGCAGGCGGGCGCCGGGGCGCAGGCGTTGCTGTTCGATCCAGGCTTGCAACTGTTCGGTCAGTTGCTGGACCAGGGGCGTTGGCTGCAGGCGATCCAGATTCAGGTGCATGGCAAGTGTTCGCTGATTTCGGTCGAACAGTTAATCACAAATGCCTGGGGAGTGTGCCTTGTTGGGCAACCTCATAGCCTCGATGCTGCCGACATACACTCTACCCTTTGACGGATGACCCCATGCCCACCCGCCATGCCCCGGCCCTGCTGGCCTTCGCGCTGTGCCTGATCACCCTCGCGGTCAACCTGCAGGCACCGCTGTACATCACCTACGCCGAACTCGCCGGGCGTGGCGCCGCGGCCACCGCCGTGGCCTTCTCCGGCTATGTGCTCGGCGTGCTGCCGGTGCTGCTGGCCCTTGGCGGGCTGGCCGACCGGGTCGGGCGACGCCCGCTGATCATCGCCGCCCTGGCCCTGTCGATGCTCGCCACGTTGATCATGCTGCTGTTCCCAAGCCTGGAGGCACTGGGTGCCGCGCGCATGCTCCTGGGGCTGGGTACCGGGCTGGCATCGGCCACGGCCACCGCGTACATGGGCGAACTGATGGCGGGCAGCGACAGCGGCCGCGCCGCCAGTTGGGTCACGGCCAGCACCTCACTGGGCTTCGGCCTGGGCGCGGCGCTGACCAGCCTGTGCCTGCTGCGCGGGCCCACCCTGGCACCGGCAAGCTTTCATCTGCAACTGTTGCTCGCGGGGATCGCCGTGCTGTTGCTGTGGCGCCTGCCCGACCCACGTCCGGCGCAACAAAGCGCCATGCTGCGGCTGCCCTGCTACCCCGCCGGTAGCCTGGCCTATGGGATGGCGATCCTGCTCGCCTGGGCCTGTGTCGGCCTGGTGATCGCCCTGCTGCCGGGGATCCTGCGCCAACACGGCCTGAGTGCCTGGTCGGGGTTCTCGACCTTTTGCGTGATCAGTTGCGGGCTGCTGTTCCAGCCCATGGCCCGCCGCCTGCCAAGCGCCCAGGCCACGCTGCTCGGGTTGCTGATACTGCCTTGCAGCTATGGGTTGCTGGCCTGGGGCGCCGACAGCGGTCAACTGGCTGGCGTGCTGCTGGGCGCGATTGCCGCCAGCAGTGCCTGCTACGGCTTTATCTACTTGGGTGGCTTGGCCGCGGTGAACCAGCTCGCTGGCAGCGAGAAGACCCGGGCCAGTGCCGGGTTCTTCTTGCTGGCGTATCTGGGGTTCAGCCTGCCGGTGATCTTTACCGGCTTGCTCAGCGACAGGTTGGGGTCGCGCCTGGCGCTGAGCGTATTCGGCACGGTGTTGCTGCTGGGGTGTGCGGGGGTGGCGTGGCGGTTGTGGATAACCTTGCCGGCCCGTTCGCGGGTAAACCCGCTCCCACAGGAATCGCGCAGCTGTTTGAATGGCGAGCAAGATAATTGATCCCGCCCGCCCAGCGCTGACCGGACAATCAGATCGCCAGTGCACCGCCATCGACGGTCAGGCTGTGCCCGGTGGTGAACGCGGCGCCATCGCTGCACAGGTACAGCACCGCGCTGGCGATCTCCTCGACCTTGCCGATGCGCCCAACGGGATGCATCGCCGCGGCGAACTCAGCCTTGCGCGGGTCGGCCTCGTAGGCGCGGCGGAACATATCGGTGTCGATCACCGCCGGGCACACCGCGTTCACCCGGATGCCCTTCTTCGCATACTCGATCGCCGCCGACTTGGTCAGGCCGATCACCGCGTGCTTGGACGCGGCATAGATGCTCATCTTCGGCGCCGCCGACAGGCCCGCCACCGAGGCGGTATTGACGATCGCGCCACCGCCTTGGGCCAGCAGCAGCGGCAACTGGTACTTCATGCACAGCCACACGCCCTTGACGTTGACGCCCATGATGGCGTCGAACTCGGCCTCGCTGCCCTCGGCCAGGCGGCCCTTCTCGATCTCGATACCGGCATTGTTGAAGGCGTAATCCAGCCGGCCGTAGGCCTGCACGGTCTGCTCGTGCAACTGGCGCACATCGCTGTCGCGGGTCACGTCGCAGGCGACGAACAGGGCCTCGCCACCCGCCTCGCGGATCAGCGCCACGGTGGCTTCGCCGCCGGCCGCGTCCAGGTCGGCCACCACCACTTTCAGCCCTTGGGCAGCGAACGCCTGGGCTGTCGCCCGGCCGATACCCGCCGCACCACCGGTGACCAGGGCTACCTGGCCGGAGAACGTCATGCTCATCACTGGCTCCTGCATGGAGAAATTGAGTCGAGGCTGAGTCTAGTCAGCCCTCCTGCCGGCTGGGCAGCATCATCAGGGGCACGGTTGGACTACTATCGTTTGCGGTGATTTTGCGTGACGCAGTACATAATCACAGCCGATCATCAGCCACCTCTTACCCTGTTCAGGAGAATCCGCCATGCCCCAGACCAACCGCCGTTTCCTGCTGGCAAAGCGTCCGGTCGGCGCCGTGCGCCGCGACGACTTTACCTTCGAGCAGGTGCCAGCAGACCAACCCGGCGCGGGCCAGATCCAGGTGAAGAACCTGTACTTGTCCCTCGACCCGGCCATGCGTGGCTGGATGAATGAAGGCAAGTCGTATATCCCGCCAGTAGGCCTGGGCCAGGTGATGCGTGCCCTGGGCGTGGGCGAAGTGGTTGCCTCGCAGCACCCGGACTACAAGCCCGGTGACCACGTCAGCGGCGCCCTGGGCGTGCAGGACTATTTCACCGGCGAACCCCAGGGCCTGCACAAGATCGACCCACGGCTGGCCCCCCTGCCCCGCTATCTCTCCGCTTTGGGCATGACCGGCATGACCGCCTACTTCGCACTGCTCGACGTAGGCCAGCCCAAGGACGGCGACACTGTGGTGATCTCCGGTGCGGCAGGCGCGGTGGGCAGCATTGCCGGGCAGATCGCCAAGCTCAAAGGCTGCCGCGTGGTCGGCATCGCCGGCGGCGCGCAGAAATGCCAGTACCTGCTCGACGAACTGGGCTTCGACGGCGTCATCGACTACAAGGCCGAGGACGTGCTGGCGGGCCTGAAGCGTGAATGCCCGAAGGGCGTGGACGTCTACTTCGACAACGTCGGCGGCGATATTCTCGACGCGGTGCTGTCGCGCCTGAACTTCAAGGCGCGGGTGGTGATCTGCGGCGCCATCAGCCAGTACAACAACAAGGAAGCGGTCAAAGGTCCGGCCAACTACCTGGCACTGCTGGTCAACCGTGCGCGCATGGAAGGCTTCGTGGTGATGGACTACGTCAAGGAGTACGGCAAGGCCGCACAGGAGATGGCCGGCTGGCTGGCCAGCGGCAAGGTGAAGAGCAAGGAGGATGTGGTCGAGGGGCTGGAAACCTTCCCCGAGACGCTGCTCAAGCTGTTCAGCGGGGAGAACTTCGGCAAGCTGGTGTTGAAGGTCTGAAACCCCGGGGCTGCAAGGCAGCCCCGGCAGGCTCGAATCAGCCGCGGATTTCAGCGACCACAGCAGCCAGCGCCTGCGCCGGATCTGCCGCCTGGCTGATCGGGCGACCGATCACCAGGTAGTCGGAACCTGCATCCAGCGCCTGGCGCGGGGTCAGGATCCGGCGCTGGTCGTCCTGGGCACTGCCCGCCGGGCGGATACCCGGGGTGACCAGCTGCAGCGACGGGTGCGCTGCCTTCAGCGCCGGAGCCTCCAGCGCGGAACACACCAGGCCGTCCATCCCGGCCTTCTCGGCCAGTGCCGCCAGGCGCAATACCTGCTCCTGCGGTTCGATATCCAGGCCAATGCCCGCCAGGTCCTCACGCTCCATGCTGGTCAGCACGGTCACGCCGATCAGCAGGGGCTGTGGGCCGCTGCGCTTGGCCAGCTCTTCACGGCAGGCCGACATCATGCGCAGGCCACCGGAGCAGTGCACGTTGACCATCCACACGCCCATTTCGGCTGCAGCCTTGACCGCCATCGCCGTGGTGTTGGGGATGTCGTGGAACTTGAGGTCGAGGAACACTTCGAAACCCTTGCTGCAGAGGGTCTCGACAATCCCCGAAGCGCTGCTGGTGAACAGTTCCTTGCCGACCTTTACCCGGCACAGCGCCGGATCGAGCTGGTCAGCCAGCTTCAGGGCGGCGTCACGGGTAGGGAAATCCAGGGCGACGATCAGGGGCGTCTGGCAGGCGGACATGGGCGCGGTCTCTTGGCAAGTCGTAAACGGCGCGCATTGTAAACGAAGTGGCATGGCCTTTGGAGGCCGCGGGTCATGAGAATTGGCCTGGCAGTGGGCCACTCCTATAATTGAACCATCGCACGCTGCCATGGTTCGAATGCCATGCTGGTGCTGTCATCTTCAGTTTGCAGGAGAACACCGATGCCTTGGTATGCCTGGTTGATACTCATCGTCGCCCTTGGCTCGATCGTTGGCGGGCTGATGATGCTGCGGGATACGGCGAAAAAACTGCCGTTGACCGAGGAACAGTTGAAGAAAGTTCACGAGCGCAATGCCGAGGCGGATGCCAAGGATGCGCAAGACCGCTGAAGCACTGCCGTCATCAAGAGCCGACCAGCCGGGTGCCGATCGGCTCCAGCCAACTTTACTCGACCATCAGCTTGTCACGATTGCGCTCCAGCAGCGCTTTGCCTATGCCCTTTATCTCGAGCAGTTCGTCCACGGAGGTGAACGGCCCGTTGGCCTCACGGTAGGCGACGATGGCCTGTGCCTTGGCCTGACCGATGCCGTTCAGCGCTTTTTGCAGAGTTTGCGCATCGGCCGTGTTCAGATCTACCCGCTTGTTCGCCTGCTCGGCCGGCATCACTGCCGGCACCGGCTCGGCAGGCATGCTGTTGGGGGCAGCGCTGAGTGAAAAGGACAGGCAAGTGAAAAGCGGGAGCAGCAGATACGACAGGACAGTGTTACGCATGGGAAGTCACTCCTTGAGGCTGATTGAAAGGCAACGTTTCCTTGGTTGCCCTGCTACGGTAGATCGCCGTACCGCCCACGGCAAACCGCTCAAGGTGCGAGTATTTTTCGAGATAATTCAAAGCCTTGAAGCAAAGAAAAGCCCGGCATCAGGCCGGGCTTTTTCTTAAGGTTCCAAGCGACGCTGCTGGTAGATCCAGTCGACGATCTCGCCGTCGGGTGCATAACCGCTCACGGTTTCCCGCAGCAGTTGGCGCACTTGGGCATAGTCATCGACGTTCACTGCATCCAGCAGTTGGTCAAGACGCGCCTTGAGCACCTCCCAGGCCAGATGATCTTCATTGGCGCTCATGATCATCGGGTGCTCGGTGGCTTCCACGTTGTCACCGATCAGCAGCTCTTCGTAGAGCTTTTCACCCGGCCGCAACCCAGTGAACTCGATGGCAATGTCGCCGGTGGGGTTGCGCTCGTTGCGCACGCTCAGCCCGGACAGGTGCACCATCTTCTCGGCCAGTTCGGCAATCCTCACCGGCTCGCCCATGTCCAGCACGAACACGTCGCCGCCCTGCCCCATCGATCCTGCCTGAATCACCAACTGCGCAGCCTCGGGTATGGTCATGAAGTAGCGGGTGATCTTAGGGTGCGTCACCGTCAGCGGGCCTCCAGCCTTGATCTGCTGGCGGAACAGCGGAATGACCGAGCCGGATGAGCCCAGCACATTGCCGAAGCGCACCATGGTGAAGCGCGTGGCATTGATACGCGGGATCTTGTGCCCGTCGCCCCAGAGTACTGCCGAGCTCTCACGGCTCAAACCCTGCAAGATCATCTCGGCCAGGCGCTTGCTGCTGCCCATCACATTGGTCGGGCGCACAGCCTTGTCGGTAGAGATGAGCACGAAGTTGGAAACACCCGCCTGCAACGCCGACTGCGCCGCATGCAAGGTACCTATCACATTGTTCAGCACGCCTTCGGCAATGTTGTGTTCGACCATCGGCACATGCTTGTAGGCCGCCGCGTGATAAACGGTCTCAACATGCCAAGTCTGCATGATGTGCAACAGCTTGCTCTGGTCACGCACAGAGCCGAGGATCGGCAGCAGGCGCACGCGCAACGACTCGCGCCGGCAACGTTGTTCCAGCTCGGCAAGGATGCTGTAGAGGTTGAACTCACTATGTTCGAACAGCAGCAACGTCGTGGGGCCCAGCTCCAGGATTTGTCGACACAGCTCCGAACCGATCGAGCCGCCCGCCCCCGTCACCATGACCACCTTGCCGGTGATGCAGCGCTGCAGCAGCCCTTCCTGAGGCGGTACGGCATCACGCCCCAGCAGGTCGGCAATATCGACTTCCTGAATGTCATCGACCTTGACCCGACCACTGGCCAAGTCCATCAGCCCCGGCACACTGCGCACGTGCAGGGGGAAATCTTCCAGGTAAGTGAGGATCTCCCGGCGCCGCGCGCGGCTCGCCGAAGGGATGGCCATAAGCACTTCCTGGGCGCCGGTCACTTCGATCATGCGCTGGATGTTGCGAGACTTGTACACATGCAGGCCGGAGATCACGCGCTCGGCGATGTCCGGGTCGTCATCGATGAAGGCCACCGGGCGCATCGTGCGGCCCATGCGCAACGCCGCGACGAGCTGATTGCCCGCGGCACCGGCACCGTAGACGGCCACGCGCGGCAGGCCATCATCACGATTGGCGAAGGGCACGTGCTGCACCGTGCTGAACCAGTCGGCGAGGAAGTACTGGCGCATCAACAGGCGCAGGCCACCCAGCATGATCAGGCTCAACCACCAGTAGTTGAACACGATCGAACGCGGCACCAGCGTGGCGTGGTTGCTGTACCAGTAGACCACCAGCGCCAACGCCAGCGCAGAAAGACCGACAGCCTTGAAGATGACCATCAGCGCATCGTTGCCGAAGTAACGCAGCACCGCCCGGTACATGCCGAAGCGGATGAAGATCGGTATGGCGATCAACGGCGCGGCCACGAACAGCCAGGTATGGTCGGCCATCGCACCGCTGGCTTCTTCGAAGCCCAGGCGCACGATGAACGACATCCACAGCGCAAGCCACACCAGCAGCAGGTCTACCGCAACCTGCAAGGCACGTTTGTACCGACGTGGCAGACCCAGCAGGCCTGCTCTCAAGTTATCCATCATCAGAGTTGGTCCCGCCTCCGCTTCCCGCGGATGTGAGGTCAGTAATACGGTCTTGCCCCGCTATCGGCCCAGGCCGACAGCGGGGTGTCGTGCCGCCACCCGTGCTGCACGGGCGGCGTGCAGTGAAGCACTTACCGACTGGCTTGTTGCACAACGTCCTGCAGGGTACTGCAGGTCTTATTCATCTCGTCTTCGGTCAATGTCGGATGAACCAGGAACATCAGGCTGGTTTCACCGAGTTCCCTGGCAACCGGCAAGCCCGGCTCCGGGCGCCAACCCGTACCGTCGAAGGCTTTTTCCAGGTAGACCTCGGAGCAGGAGCCGGAAAACGCCGGAACGCCTCGCGCCACGATCTCGCCCAGGATGCGATCGCGGTCCCAGCCTTCCTTCAGTGCCGACGGTTCGACGAACACATAGCACTTGTAGGCGGCATGGAGGATACCCTCCGGCATTGCCGGCACACGCAGCGCAGGCAAGCGGGCGGCCACGTCCCAGAGCTGCTGGGCATTGGCCAGGCGCCGGGCGTGCCAGTCGGCCATGCGCCGCAACTGGATACGGCCGATCACCGCCTGCACTTCGAGCATCCGCCAGTTGGTCCCGAAACCCTCATGCAACCAGCGGAAGCCCGGGGCATGCTGACGCTCGTAAACCGCTTCCCAACTTTTGCCGTGGTCCTTGAACGACCACATCCGCGACCACAGTTCGCGGTCATTGGTGGTGACCATGCCGCCTTCGCCACCGGTGGTCATGATCTTGTCCTGGCAGAACGACCAGGCGCCCACATGACCAATCGAACCCACCGGCCGGCCTTTGTAGCGGGCACCATGGGCCTGGGCGCAGTCCTCGATCACCTTGAGGTCATGCTTGGCAGCCAGCGCCATGATCGGGTCCATGTCGCAGGGCCAGCCCGCCAGGTGCACACAAATCACTGCCTTGGTTCGCGGCGTCAGCACCGCCTCGATGGTCGCTGCGGTAATGTTCTGCGAGTCCCGGTCCACTTCGGCGAACACCGGGACCGCACCGGCATTGACGATCGAGGAGACCGAGGCCAGGAAGGTGCGCGGGGTCACTACCACTTCATCTCCGGCACCGATGTCCAGCGCCTTGAGCGCTACATCCAGTGCAACCGTACCGTTAGCGAGGGCAACGGCATGATCGGTGCCGGCCCATGCGGCAAATTCCTTTTCGAACTCGCGGCATTCCTGCCCGGTCCAGTAGTTGACCTTGTTGGAGAGGATGACCGCGCGCACGGCGTCGGCTTCTTCTTCGCTAAAGGAAGGCCATGGGGAGAAAGGAGTATTCAACACAATAGAGGCTCTTCAGTATTTGGTCGAAATGGAGGGGCAGCATGCCAATGCCACCGGATCGAATCTTGTTGTCTTCAGCCAGGCTGAAAAGGCAGAAGGCCCATGATACGTCGACAAGCAGCAGTCTTTGACCTACAGGCAGCAAGGCAAGAACGGCGAGCTAAGGCTAAGTGGCCTTCTTTTGGGGAACTGCCTGCGCAGGCACACCAACGACGGTCAACCGGTCCTGGATATCAGCCACCACTGCCGCACCCGCGCCGACAGTCACCTGGGATCCGATCCGGACAAGTTGGCGAACACTAGCACCGATGCCCACCCAGCTCAAATTCCCGACCTTGACGCCACCGGCCAGGCGAGCCCCCGGGCTGATGTGCACCGCCGCACCCAACTCACAGTCATGGTCAACACTGCAGCCGGTATTGAGAATGGCACCCAGCCCTATTCGGGCATCGGCGTTGACGACGGCACCGGCGAACACCACCGAACCGCGCTCGATCAGGGCATGGCGACTGACCGTGGCGGCCGGGTGCACCAGGCTGCACAGGCGGGCGCCGGCGTCTTCGAGCTCGCGCAGCTTGTTGTAACGAACAGGGTTATTGCCAATGGCCACCGCCACACCGTCGTACTCATGCAGGCGTTCGCGCAGCGCCGCTGTGTCACCGACCACCTGCCAGGCACCATTGGCCTTGAGCCCGGGCCAGGCATCATCGAAGAAGTCGATGGTCTTCCAACCACAGCATTCGGCCGTATCGGCCACGACCTTGCCATGACCACTGGCGCCGAGGATCGCCAGCTTGCTCACGATCGGTTCCCGGTAAACTTGGACATGGTGGCTTCGCCCGCAGCGCTGATGCCGTCGCGCACCACCACCTTCTTCAAGGTAAGGAAGATGATCTTGAAATCGAGCCAGATCGAGCGGTTGTCCACGTACCAGACATCCAGCTTGAACTTGTCCTCCCAGCTCAGGGCGTTACGGCCATTGACCTGGGCCCAGCCGCTGACCCCAGGGCGAACCTCGTGGCGACGGTACTGCTCGGGGCTGTAAAGCGGCAGGTACTCCATCAGCAACGGGCGTGGCCCGACCAGGCTCATGTCGCCCTTGAGCACATTCCACAGTTCAGGCAGTTCGTCCAGGCTGCTGGCGCGCAAAAAGCTACCGAAGGCAGTCATGCGCTGCGAGTCCGGCAAGGGATTGCCATCGGCATCGAAGGCATCGCGCATGGTGCGGAACTTCACCATCTTGAAGGGCTTGCCCCCAAGACCAGGGCGCACCTGGGAAAAGATCACCGGTGAGCCGAGCTTGCGCCGAATGCACCACGCGACAATCACGATCACCGGTGACAGTACGATCAAGCCAAACAACGACAATACGAAATCAACCAGCCGCTTCACTTGGCGTCACCTTGAAACAGTATCTGCAGATAGTCGTTGGCCAACTTGGTATAGCTACGGTTCTGCAGCAGCCATTCGCGCCCTCGCGCGCCCATCGCCGAACGCTCCTGCTCGCTCTTGGCCTTCATTTCGAGCACGGCGCCGACCACCGCATCGACGTTGTTGGCAGGCACGAACACGCCGCAGCCCGACTCGTCGATCATCGACGGATAGCCGTTGTACGACGCCACCACCGGCTTGGCCGCCAGCATGTAGTCGATGACCTTGTTCAACGACTGGCCGTAATCCCACACCTTGGAATCGTGGACCGAGAAGTACAGCAGGTCCCCCTTGGCCAGCACCGACTGCACCATGTTGCGCGGCACCTTGGGCGCGAAGACCAGGTTGGGCAGGTTGCCATACTGCTGCTGGTAGCTTTGCTTCAACGCACCGTCGCCAACGATGACGAACTCGACGTCGGCATGCTCGCGCATGGCTTGCGCCGCGGCGAAGAACACGTCCAAGGCATTGGTGATGCCGATGGTGCCGGCATGCACGACCTTGAACTTGCCACTTGAGAGGTAGCTCTCGGCATACTCCGGCGGCAGTTCGGCGACATCGCTCAGGTGTTCCTGGCTCACGCCCATCGGCACACAGAATACCGGCCGATCGCGACCAAGCTCATTGCGCACATGGGCGGCGAGATTGGGCATGGTACCGACGATGGCATCGGACTTTCGGTAAGCGAGCCGCTCCAGCCACGACAACCCCCTGACAAACAGGTTGCCGTTGCTGAAACCACCCTCTTCGACGATGGTCAGTGGCCAGATATCGCGCACCTCGAATACCAGGCGGCACTTGTACTTGAGCTTGAGCAGCAGGCCGTTGACGATGGTCAGCAACGACAGGCTGGAAATGATCACCACATCAGGGCGTTCCAGCTCGCGCTTGTTCAGCCAGAACAGGTTCCACTCGAAGTGGAACCAGCTGAGGATCCTGCGCGCGGACTTGGCCACCGAATACTTCATGGTTTTCAGCCAGACAAGCTTGACCCCGTCGGTAACCTCTACCGTAACCCGGTCGTGCAGCACCGGAAGGTCCACCAAGTTGTTGGAATCCGAGCTGACGACGACGACCTGATAACCGGCCCGCCTCATCTCATCCACCAGGAACCAGCCCCGTCCTCCGGGGCTGGTGGCGGTCTTGGGTGAAAAGTACTTGGTGACGTACCAGATCGTCTTGTTCATCGCGTCGGCCAGCCCGTCAGTCTTTGTACAGACGCGGGATGGCGTTGACGATCTTGATCACTTCGGTGAAGTCCATGCCCAGCGCGTCGAGGTACCAACGGATGTTCTGGTAACGCGGACGGTTCTCTTCACGTACCAGTTCCAGCGCGCGCTCACGGGTGATCTCGCCTTCACGCACCTGGTTGCTGCGGAAGGTATCGTGCTCGGAGAAGCCTGCAACGAGGTAATAGATGTAGTTGTACAGGCCCGCGGTACCGTCACCGATCCGCCAGGTGGTGCTGGTGTCGACTGCCACTTCCCAACCGTAATCGTTGATCAGCGTGTCATCGATGGCCTTCTCGTCCCAGCGCCAGTAATCGAAGATGTGGTAGTAGTCTTTCTTCTCGGTGAAGCTGCGGTAGTACTCGCCCGACAAGGTGTCCCACAGCGAGCTGTTGAAATAGCCTGGGCTTTTCAACATGGCCTTGAAGCGCAGGCTCTGGTACTCCATCTGCTTGCGCCAGCCGTGCATGTACACACGCTTCTCTTCGAATGCCGGTGGCACGCCGAGGAAGCCGGCCTTGAAGTGGGTGACCTCCAGCGGGTTGACGCCCCACAGGTTCAGGCTCACGCCGGTCTGCTGCTTGACCGTCTCGATATGGCGGAAGAAGTGCTTGTCGCCCGCAGTCAGGATGCTGATCATCCCCAGGTGCGGCGCCTTCAGCCAGGCCTTGAGGTTGACGGCGATGTTCCTGCGCTTCTGGGCGATGTCATCGGCGACGATGATGTTTTCCACACCCAGCTCGGCGCTCATGCGGCTGATGTTGCGCCGACCGAGGTCGGTCACCATGCCCCAGTCGTAGGTGTAGGTGACCGGGTTCATCTTCAGTTCTTTGACGATCAGGTGCAGCCCGTAGCAGCTGTCACGCCCACCGGAGAACGGCACGATGCAGTCGGTGACGCCGGCACGGCGGTAGCCTTCCACCAGGTTGAACAGCTCTTCCTTGGGCTTGGGCACATTGCGCGGGCTGTAGTTGTGGCAATAGTTGCACACGCCGTCTGCGTCGAAGTCGATGAACGGCATGGTTTCCGGAAGAATGCAGCGGGTGCAGCGACGCAGGTTCGGCTGCGGGTAGAGCAGCTGCTTTTCTTCGGAGGTGATGAACTGGAACGGCGGAATCAGGTTGTGAACGCGCTGGTTGTTGTCGGCAACGCTGATGTCGGTGGCCGCCGGCAGGTCCAGAATGATCGCTTCCTGCCTGACTTGCTTGATATCGGTGCAACCGATCTGGCTGAGCGGGAACATCTCCGAGGAGAAGCTGACGCCATCCTTGGCGGTGCCGACGTACAGGCTGCCATTGTTGGAGAACAGCAATGCCTTGCCCAAGCGCGGAATGACGATGGCGCAGGCAATCACGCCGACGCACAGGCCGAGTACCTTTTGCGCCAGGCCGTCGAGGTTGTCGCCCGACTCTTCCAGGTGCTGCTCGGTGATGGCCGCGATCACTTCGCTGTCGATTTCGAGGGCACGGGCCGGCTTGAGGTGACTCCAGACCTCGGCATCGTTGACGATGATCCCGTTGTGGATCACGCAGACGCCGCCGCGCACGACCGGCTGGTTGTCGGAAAGCCCGTTGGTGATCAGGCGGCTGTGGCCAAAGACGAACGCCGAATCGAAAGGTTTGACCTCCGAGATCAGCTTCTTGATGTCGTAGTCCGCGCGTTTGACCTGGTAGCCCGAACGATCCGCATAGATCAGGCCACTGGAGTCACGTCCACGCTGCCTGGCATGCAGGGCCAGCGTCATCAAGCTTTCTTTGTTAACTTTTTCCCTGGCGATGAAGCCAAAAATTCCACACATATCACAGCCCGTATCAATTGGTTATCCCGCTGCCGACACAGCGGGTTGTAGTCTGGGCGTAACAGCCAGCCCGATAATAGGGCCACTGCATACCGCCAATTCCTTTGCCTCACGGCGCCAGCCCTTCCCCAAACCGGCACAGATCCGCCAGGGCATCGCTCGCAAATTGCGTGCCCAACAGGAATCTCAGTGTTTAGTCGCCGACAGGCCTTGCTGGTAAAGCGCCACCAACTTCTGCTCCTGCGCCTGCCAACTCAACGGCGTCAGGTTGGCGAACTGGAACGTCGAAGGCGAGCGTTCCAACCTCAGAATGGCGTCACGGATGTCATCGGCGTGCAGTTTACAGCATTCGCCCACGCCGTACTGCGTCAGCAGAGCGCGAATATCAGGAAAATCGGACGCAAGCACCGGCACACCGGCGAAGCAATACTCGAACAGTTTGTTCGGCAAGCAGTAGTAGTCGCTGAGCGAAACATCCTGCACCAGGCACAGCCCGAAGTCTGCGGACTGGGCGATGGGCACCACCTGCGAATGCGGCACGGCGTCGTGTACATGGATGTTTGGATGCTCTGCGGCCAGGCGCTTGAGGTCCTGGCTCAACTCGCCATAGCCAAGAAACACCACGTGCGAGGAAACCTGCGGGTCCTTGAAGGCCTCGGTGAGCAGGTCGATACCCCGGCCGTGGCCAAGGATACCGACATAGATGAACACCTTGCTCTCGGCTGGGATGGCGAACTTTTTGCGCAGATAATCCTCATCCTGATGCTGCCCTTCATGGAACAGTGGGGAGTTGAGGATGACCGTGGACGGCTTCGGCCCGATGTTCTCCTGATACCACCGCTCGATCGACGGGCTGACCACGATAAGCGCATCGACGAAGCGCCACAGGAGCTTTTCCACCCGCAGCGTCAACGCACCCTGAAGCCGGGTCAGGCCGTTGCGGTCGGACTCCAGCTCATGGGCGTCGTAGACCAGCTTCGCGCCGGTCAGCCACTTGACGATGCAACCCAGTGGCAGCACCAGGGTGTCGTGGCAGTGGATGACATCCGGGCGCTCGCGAACGGCGTGCGGCAGCATCCTGCCGACCAGTTCGAACAGGGTCACGACATGCCGCAAGGTGCGGGGCAGGAAGGTCAGCTTACGCGAGCGCAGGTTAAGTGCCGTGATATTGGCTTTGAATGAAACCGCAGTCTTCTGCGCGCCTTCATCCAGCACGACACCGATGCCGCTGGCGGTATAGCCAGCCGCTACCAACGCGCCCATTTCCTTGAGGATTCGAGAATCGAATTCGATGTCCGTATGCGTCAAATGCAGAGTTTTCATGCGTTATCAGGTATCAACGTTCTAGCTTATGGGTCTGTTTTAGGATCGGCACATCACGGGGTGCCAGCGACACGCCTGGGCACGCAGCTTAACGCCGCGAACATGCAGGCCAGGCATATCGGCAAGGAGAAAACGGTATCGCCGGAGATCAGTGAGTAAGGCAGCGCAATCAAGAACAATGCGATTGGCACTGTCTGCCGCTGGCGTAAAACAAGCCAGAATGGCCAAATATAAAATGCAAGGGCGACGAGCGCGAAAACAACGCCCCCGATGACCCACTCTGAGATCACCGGCATATGTGGATAGTGGAACATGTCACAAGGCGAAAACGTACACGAGAATACCTGATGGTAGCCCCAGCCTTGTGGCAGCCAACTCACCATGGAGAGGCCGAGGCTCCAGAACTTGATGCGCGAACCGGTGCCCCCTGTACCATCCCCCATGGTGCTCAACATCACCCCAGGTGTCGAGCGATTTATCGACACCCCATTCAGGCTGACCGCGTCGCCGATGGACAATACCGTGTAGGGCAAGTCCCCATGCTGGAATCTTGCAAACGAGACAGGGTCTGACACGGCATAGATAAGCAGGGCAGAAAAAATGGCGACAATCACTGATTTGACGACCGCCGAGCGCCCTTGAACCATTACCCAAATAATCGGCAAGAACACCATGAGCACAATGAATCGGCGAGAGCTCGATAGTGCGCCTGCCGCAATCAGGAAGGGTAAAGCCCACCACAAACGCATCTTGATGCAACCCAGGGCCGCCGCCAACCAAAACAACCCCAGGTTATTGTAATTGATGCATAGCGCTGAACCGGCCGGGTAGGAGGCACAGCTCTCAAGCATGAAACCAAGCAGATAGCCTCGGTCGAGCAAGGCCGCTTTCACCAAGCCGATCAACGCGCTCACCAACGCCAGAGGAATCAGTGCCGAGAAAAACCCAGAGAGCGTGTCTTCATCAGCCAGCACGTAGATAAATAGCAGAAATGAGGCGATTAGCAGGTCCTTGACAACCTGGCCAGCAAACATCGTGTGGCTGAATACCAGGGCAACTGCGTGAAGCATCAGCAGCAACACCATTGGCAAAATCGCCAGCGGGGGTTTCTTGACCTTTTCACCGCGAATGAGCGACAGCACGATCAACAAAAACAGTGGCACCGTCAAAAGGGCGGCCCATCGCCAGGAAAAAAACTCGGCGTAAAAGGGGGCAGCCATCGCGACCCCACCCAGAAAGCCTTTCCCTAGGAGCATGTTCCGCTGAGAGAACGCACTGAATTTGTTGATCGCACTGGTCATTTAGCGATTTACCTGTTTGGCATGACTGGACGCGCCCATCACCAAGGCCCAGGGGCTATTGGATATTTCCCAAGGTGCTGTAGCTCTGTAGTAACGCTGCAAAACCGGAATCTGAATTTGCGGTGCTTTTCCTACCGCCAGTAACGAGCGAGCGGCAAATGGGAAAACGTCGCCAAACTTGACGGTTTCCACGGCACTGTTCACTAGCTTTTCTTTATTCAACCCTGGAATAAAGTCGATGGCCGACATGACCGACATGAAGTCGATTGAACGGAAAGAGATCCATGCCAGACCGTGGTCCCCAGGATAGGACGGTGTATGGCACGAGCGATTGTCAGCCTCGGTCCAGCCGTCATAAGCGTGGCCGTACCAATAATTCCATTTGTCCACCGGTGGAAAGCCTCCGTCCACCCCCAGTCGCTCCATGAAGAACGTAATGATGTCCCGTTGATCACGCAGCTCTGGAGAATCGACAGGCTGACCCTTGACCCGCGCCGAGTTGAACAATCCATATGCCCACTCGTTCTGGTGGTTAAAGGGGACTGGCAAACCATCAAAGTAGAAGGCACTGCACTTCGGCCAGCGCAGGTGCGCGGTACCCGGCTTCATCCACTGCGGTTCCTCGCCCTCATGCGCCAACTGATCGATATGCCCTTCGAGGTTGGAAACCATGTGACGCAGTTTTTCGGCGTTACGCAGCCGTGGTGCATTCGGCAGCTCTTCCGCGTAGCGGTCGAATAGCAGCAGCAGGCGACTGGTCTGCACGGCAAAAAGCGCAGCAGATCGATCATGAGTAAAGCCCTTGGTCTTGAACCCATCCGGCCTGTCAAGCAAGTCATCCAGCGCAGTCACTTCGATCACGACCCGACGCAGAAGATCACCGGCTACGTCGCCGAAGATGGCCTTGGCCTGCTCATGAGTATCGGTGAGCAACAGCAGGTCCATTAGGCCATTCAGGTAATAAATCTGCGACCACGGTATGCGCCCTTCAGTATTGTCCACACCAAATTCAAGCACGCCGCTTTGTTGACCATTGCGCAAATCCTGCAGGAACACCTGGGCAATTTCGCTCGCCGTGTTGGCGCGGCTGACAGCCACCTTCCCTTCTGCCTGACGATACTCCAACCGCCAAGGAACACCTGCCGACATGTCAACCGGATCAAGCACCTGAGTGTTCAACATACCTGATAGGTAAGGGCTACTCATCCCGATGCGGGCACGACACAGCACTGCCGGCCCCGTCGGGGTGAACAGTGCTTCAATGACCGTTTCGCAGTCATTCAAACGCTGGCCTTCAACTTTGCCGTCACGGATCTTTGCGTACAAAGCACCGGCGATCAGGTCAAACCCGTGCTGCGCATCACCTGAGAAAAATACCGGTGGTTCCATCTCATAGGTTGATCCGGCCGGTGGATAGAAGCTTGGCAACTCAACCCGCAATCCGTCAGGTTCACCCGCCCGCGCAACGTCCATCAAATAGTTCTTGCGCTGTTTGTTGTCGTACACCACCCAATACAATTTGCCTGCCCCTGAGGCGGACGCACGAAATATTGGATAGTCCACGCCATCCAGCACGATCTCCTGCTGCCCGAGCAGCCGGCCATCGCGCGCATAGGTCAAGCTGAACAGGTGGCCGTTAAAGATCTTCCTGAACGCAACGTGATAGTTACCGTCGATCATTTTGACATCGACTGGCACCCCCTGAAATGGAAAGGCTATCTCCACACCTGGGCCAATAAGCTTTGAATGGTACGTTGCGTCGATATACAGATCACCGACCCGATTTTCCCCACCCAATGATGTAAATGGGAAAATGCCGTAACCGTCGACCGCGGCGGGTTTCAAGCGAACAGCACTGCGCTGATGGTAGTTGCCAACCTGCCAGGGCGAAACATCGCTCAGCGCCAACTCGGGGCGAACAGCTGCAGCGTGCTGTTTTTTTGCCTTGATATGATGCCCAATCATCACCACCGACACAGTGGCGATGAGAGCCAACGATACCGCAAGGACCTTATTGCGCATTTTCACTGAACCCACACGCCTTCAACGCTCGGTACAGGTAGGACTCATACTCAGCCACCTGCCTGTTCCCTGCGGTCCCACGTGGATACTTCAGGTATCCGCCCTCAGGTCCTTCGTAGCGCTCAACCTCACCCAGGAAGTAATTGCCCGCGGCAGGGTCCTTGAATCGGCACATCAACTGCGAGGCGATACTCAAATCGTACAAGCGTGCTGCCGTGGTGATTTCTGGGCGGAATGCCGGCCACCCGCGGACTTTCCCATCCTTGCCAAAGAAGTCCATCAGGTGCTGGAAAACTTTCTGGCGATCGAAACTCGCTGACAGCCGCCCCTGGCTATCCATGTAGGTCAAGATACCTTCGATGATGTACCCCGCATGCGGGAGGTCATTCGGGTTGTCTTCCTGAATGGAATAGTTCCAATACCATGAACCGCTTCCCTCGGCGATCTTCTTGTTTCGAACCAGCGCCAACATGGTGGCGTCAGCAGCCGACTGCAGTGCTTCTTTCAGTTCACCATTCGGGGTGATTTCTGCAAAGCGCTGCATCTGTCCAGCCAAGTAAACGGCAGAATTGAAGGTATCGTATTTTCGGTCATTAACCAGTAGGGAGTACGGCAACAGCCCTGCCGGTGTACGCATTTCCACTGGCAGGTAAGGCTTCAGCGCCTGCTCGACCAAGGCCAAAATCTCTGCCTTCTTTTTGTCGTCTACGTACTGCGCCCAGCCAAGCAAGGCGTCTACGGCAATCGCAGTCGAGATGGCGTATTCGGTATTTTCCGGGTTGACGGAGCCGTCTCCGTAGGCATCCCAGGCAATTGGAACCCCCCATCCCATAATGCCATCGGCATTGGCGTCCGCATTCTCGATGAGCCAGTTGCCCGCTTTGACACCGAGCGCGTTCACCTCCTTGAGATGCCCCGCCCTCGCCTCTTCGATAGCCCCCAACAGAATCAGTGCATAACTTTTTGGCACATCGGCGGGCTCGTCCGAGGGGTAATCCGCCAGGCCACGGCCGGGATGATCATGATCGATACTGAGCATCACTTTGCGCAGGATCTGATCCCCATCCACGGGCCTGGCCTCTGGCGCAGTGTCGTTACAACCTACCAGGCCCAAGAACAGAAAGAAGAAGGTACGTTTGATCATAGATAGTTGACTTCTTTAACTTAATCCATCAGGGCGAACGGTGCTGACAGAAGTCAGGTCAGTCGCCTTCGTATTAGCGCCGTGCGATAGCCCCGCCTCGGGCCGCACGGTACTGAAAATAAGAATGAATCAGATACAGGCAGGAAAAAGCGGACACATGGGCAATGATTGCTACCTGGTAATCCACGCCCAAGTGATCGCAGAGATAAAAAACCAAGCCTGCCACACATAACCGCGCGAACTGCCAGATTGAATCCAAGTGCAACCAACCCGGCAGTAATACGGTGCTGCTCAATGGCGAAGACAGCGTCTGGAAAAACACCAGAACAGACAGCAGCGATGCAATTTCACCCGCTGCGCGCCAGGCATCACCAAATACAAATGCGAACAACCAGGGGCCGAACAGCAGCACCGGCAGCATGGGTAGGAAGGCAAACAGCACCAGCCGCTTGAAGGAGCCAAGGAAGATGTCCAGGCACTCACCCTTGCTGGCATAGTGACCCGCCGCTCGCTGGCGATAAACATCCCCAATAGCGTTGGCAACCAGGCTCAATGGGGCCGCCATGACCCGTTGCGCTAACGAATAGAAACCAGCAACGCCTGCACCGAAAAATACGGTGAGCAACAGCAACGGCATCTCGGTAGCCCCTACACTCATTGCCTGGCCTGGCACCATGAATTTGGGGTACCCAATATGCCTGCGCGCAACACACTTCATGCGCTTTATGCTGATTCGCCGAAACAGGTTGCGCTCATCACGCGGCAGCGATTTGGCGAGGTAAAGGGTCGATAACAACTGCCCGAGCAGTTGCCCCAGGATCAAACCCAAAAGCCCAATCCTGGACACCCCCGCCGCCAATTGCATGGCACTGCTGGCGCCGCTCTGCACAACCCGGCTGATCGCCATGCTCTTATAGCGCGAACGACGATTGGCCCAGAAGTTCAGGGCGTAATAGCAACCGAGAATCAAGGTGGCAAAGGGAACCAGATAGAGCCAAGACTGAACTTCGGGGTGCCCGAGCAACTTGACGATAGGCCCATCCCAGGCCAGAACCACACCCAGCAGGATCAGGCTAACCGCCATACTCGAAACAATGGTCACCGCGACAAGATTGATGGCCTCGCTATCATGCCTGGGAACGACAATGGCCAGCTCGTACTTGCCCGTGACAAGTACCGCCAGAATTGCGCAAATCGAGCCATACAAGGCGAACACGCCGAATTCCTGCGGCGTGAAAAGCCGCGTCAGAATCGGCGACAACGCAATCGGCAACAATTGCGCGAGGCCGGTCCCTGTCATCAGCGTCATCACGCTTTTGGCGAAATTGCTTTGGGGCAGAAACCGGCTGAACATCCCGCGAAGGGCACGCATGATCATCGTGCCAGGGTTGCCACGATTTTTTCCTGATCAGCGATAGCCATGTAGGGATGCATGGGCAAACTCATGACGCGCTGGGCAACCGCATCACCGACAGGCAACTGCGCTTGAGCATCCGCCACGGCCGGCTGCTTGTTCAACGGAATCGGGTAATGCACGGCCGTCGGGACCCCGGCTGCCTTCAAGGTTTCCTGAACGGCATCGCGCGCTTCCACCTGCACCGTGTATTGCGCCCAGGCACTGCTGTTGTGCTGCTCGACGTACGGTGCGCTCAGGCCGGCGGCCTCAAGCAACTGGTGGTACTGCTGCGCCACTTGCTCACGCTGCTCGAGCTCACGCTCGAAAATTTCGAGCTTGGGCAACAGAATGGCGGCCTGCAGCGTGTCCAGGCGACTGTTCACCCCAACGCGAATGTGGTGATACCGGCGATCCTGGCCGTGGCGGGCAATCTGCCGCATCACTTTCGCCAGTTCGTCATCACTGGTGAAGATTGCGCCACCATCGCCATAGCAGCCCAAGGGCTTGCTTGGGAAGAAACTGGTGCAGGAAATGGAAGTCAGGTTGCAGGAGCGTTTGCCCTTGTAACGTGCGCCAAAGCTCTGCGCCGCATCTTCGATAACCGCGATCCCATGCTTGGCGGCGATTGCATTGATGGCATCGAAATCAGCGCACTGACCATACAGCGAAACCGGGATGATCGCTTTGGTGCGCGGGGTGATCGCAGCCTCGAGCAACTGCGGATCGAGGTTGTAGGTGCGCGGATCGACGTCCACGTACACCGGCTTGGCGCCCAGCAGCGCAACGGTTTCGGCCGTGGCTATGTAGGTGAAGCCCGGCGTGATGACCTCGTCGCCAGGCCCGATGCCCAAGGCCATTTGTGCAATCTGCAAGGCATCGGTGCCATTGGCAACACTGATGCAGTACTTCGCCCCAACGAATGCAGCGAGCTTTTCTTCCAGCTCGGCCACTTCAGGGCCGAGGATGTACTGACCATGCTCCAGCACACGGGCGATGCCTGCATCGATCTTGTCGCGAAGCAGCGCTTGCTGGGTTTTCAGGTCGATGAACTCAATCATTGCACGCTTCCTTGCTCAAGATGCCGGCTTGCAGAACGTAGCGGGCGCCCGTGTGAATACACAGCGCGCTGCCCTCACCCACCAGGGGCAATTCCAGCTGCTCGCCGAATTCGCTCATCCAGCCGATCTGGCGAGCAGGTACGCCGACCATCAGAGCGTAGGCCGGCACATTCTTGTTGATCACCGCGCCAGCTCCCACGAAGGCGAACTCGCCGATGGTGACACCACAGACGATGGTGCAATTCGCACCCAGGGTGGCGCCCTTCTTCACCCGCGTATCGCGGTACTGATCCTTGCGCTCGACCAGCGAACGAGGATTGTAGACATTGGTGAAGACCATGCTTGGGCCGCAGAACACGCCCGCTTCCAAAGTGACGTTATCGTAGACCGACACGTTGTTCTGGACCTTGCAGTTGTCACCGATCACGACCTTGTTGCCGACGAACACGTTCTGCCCGAGCGAAACGCCCGCACCGATGCGGGCGCCGCCACAGACGTGAACGAAGTGCCAGATACGCGAACCGTCGCCGACCTGCGCACCGTCATCGACGATGGCACTAGGGTGCTGGAAATAACTCATGATCAACCCAACAGTCGTGCGAGGAACGGGTGGCCTTCGTCATTCTGGGCAGTGACTGGCATCAGGCTGCGAATGGTCTCGACCGTTTCGACGCAGTGACGGGCATCTTCGATGCCATAGCCCTTGCCATCGAGAATGGCCTGGTAGCTCACAGTATGCAGGTCGGTGAAGCCCTCGGAGAACTCGATTTCCGCGCCATCGCAGGTGATGGAACGGTAAGTCGGCTTCTTGCCCTTGACCGAGTCTGGCAGGTCGTTGGCATCAATGGAGAGGAACCAGCGCACGCGCGCGTTCTCGTATTCCAGATAGCCAGCTGCCTTGGACTCATTGACGAAGTGCACGACGTTGCGCTGCAGCTTGCCGAAGATGAAATGCAGCATGTCGTAGAAGTGCACACCAATGTTGGTGGCCACCCCAAACGACTTGCGAGGGTCACCTTTCCAGCTTTCCATGTACCACTTGCCGCGGCTGGTGATATAGGTGAGCTCGACGTCATGCTTGTGCGCTTGCGGGTTACCCTGGACCTTTTGTTTGAGGTCGATGATGGCGCTGTGATGGCGCAGCTGCAGGATATTCCACAAGCGACTGCCGGTTTCACGCTCGGTCAGGGCCAGCTCATCGAGCATTGCGGCGCTGGGCACCAGGGGTTTTTCGCAGATCACATCGCAACCCAGGCGCAGGCCAGCGTTGATGTGTGGGTGGTGCAGGTAGTTGGGCGAGCAGACCGAGACATAGTCCAGTGCCTGCGCCGGATCGCGCTTCAAGCCCCAGGCGTGGTCGTAGAAGCGTTCGAACTCGGTGAAGAATTCGCTCTGTGGCGAAAGGCTGTCGATGATGCCGACCGAATCGTTGATGTCGTAGGCACTGATCAGTTCGTTACCGGTATCTTTGATGGCGCGCATGTGGCGCGGGGCGATATAGCCGGCAGCGCCAATAAGGGCAAAACGTTTCATGGCAGATCTCGAGAAGACGGTTGATGCAGAGCGGCGCCACCGAACAGTCGTCGGTGACGCCAATCAGATTAGGCCTTGATGATATTGGCCGCCGGGGTGCGGTACTTGCCACGGCTGTCGATGAGCAGGCGGGACTTGGACTCGATCAGGGCATAGTCGAACTTGTCGTGATCGGTTGCCAGCACCACCGCATCGAACGATGCCAGGTTCTCGGCCGTCAGCGGCTCGCTGGAAAGGTCGAAGTGGTGCTCGCGCATTTCCGGGAAAGTCGGTACATGCGGGTCGCTGTAGGCCACCACGGCGCCGCGCTCTTCCAGCAGCTCCATGATTTCGACCGAGGGCGACTCGCGCATATCGTCGACGTTCTTCTTGTAGGCGATGCCCAGTACCAGCACGCGGCTGCCCTTGAGCGCCTTGCCCTGGTCGTTGAGGCCGCTCACCAGCTTGCCGACCACGTATTCCGGCATGGCCTGGTTGATTTCACCCGACAGCTCGATGAAGCGGGTGTGCAGGCCATATTCACGGGCCTTCCAGGTCAGGTAGAACGGGTCGATCGGGATGCAGTGGCCACCCAGGCCCGGGCCTGGATAGTAGGCAGTGAAGCCGAACGGTTTGGTGGCGGCGGCATCGACCACCTCGAAGATATCGATACCCATGCGGTCGGCGACGATCTTCATTTCATTGACCAGGCCAATGTTTACGGCGCGGTGAATGTTCTCCAGCAGCTTGGTGAGCTCAGCCGCTTTGGTCGAGCTGACCTGCACGACCTGGTCGATAGCCTGCTCGTACAGGGCAACGCCCACGCTCAGGCAGTTCGGGGTGTGCCCGCCGATGACCTTGGGAATGGTGCGGGTCTCGAAGTTGGGGTTGCCCGGGTCTTCGCGCTCAGGTGAGTAGACCAGGAAGATGTCTTCGCCCACTTTCAGGCCGCCTTCTTGTACCCGCGGCAGCAACTCTTCTTCGGTCGTCCCTGGGTAGGTCGTGCTCTCCAGGGATACCACTTGCCCGGCACGCAGGTAGGGCTTGATCGCATTGGTGGTGTCGATCACGAAGCTCATGTCCGGCTCGCGATATTTGTTCAGCGGGGTCGGTACACAGAGGATCAGCGCATCGCACTCACTGACGCGGCGAAAATCGGCAGTTGCCTCAAAACCGGTGTTGCGTGCCTGGGCAACACTGCTTTGAGAAATATGTTCAATATAACTTTGGCCAGCATTGAGCATATCAACTTTAACGGTATCGATATCGATACCCAACACACGAAAACCGATGGCGTTATAACGCAACATCAAAGGAAGGCCAACATACCCCAGACCCACAATACCGATGATGGCTTCCTTGCTTTTGAATCTGTTAATACTGGTTTGGGTCTGATCAAACATGCATGGCTCCGATAATACAGCTTGTACTTTTGCTGCTCAGGCCCAGGCATCAGCCCGGACACAGTTCCTGTTAACCCGCGGATAATAAAGGATCGAAGCCCGGTAGCATAGCCCTGGCCACCCCTACCCGAGGAATGGACCGACCAGCAGCAGAGCCCTGGAGGCAAGCGGCACCGCCACTCTGCGGAGCCAGCAAGCATCAAAAACGAATGAGATTCAGTAACAACAGCACTCTCGACGCGGACACCTAGTTTTCAAACCACCCGCACCCCACAAATGAAAACACCAACAGAATTAAGTAGCCCCCTAAGTATAAAGCTCGACATGAAGGCAACTCCAACCCAACACTCACTCCCTTCGCAAGATCAACAGCCATTACATCAGCGCTAGCCAGCGCAAGGCCCCGCAACACTTCCGGCAACCGGAACCCAAGTCTGCGCTATTCAGCAATAGTGATATCCAGCTCATGACCCAACTGCTGGTACTTTCGTCTCATAACCTGCGCAAGTGTCTGCTTTGCAGCCCTTTCACCGTGCACCAGCACCACCCTACGACAGGGCTCTTTCTGCCCCATGGCAAAGCGCACCAACCCTGCCTGGTCTGCATGCCCCGAGTAACCGCCCAGCGTCACCACCTTGGCCCGAATCTCGTACATCTGCCCATCCAGATCGATCTGGACAAATCCTCCTGCTCCCTCGCTTGCCTGAATCACCGCACCCGGCGTGCCCTTGGCCTGATACCCCACGAACATCACCTCATGTCGCGGATCAGCCAACATGGCCTTGAGATAACCGACAATTCGCCCACCTGAACACATGCCATTGCCCGCGATCACGATGGCCGGGCGACCGGTACTCTTGAGGTAGTTGACGACCTGCTGATGCCGGGCATGGGTATCGACCGTAATGAGCTGGCGAAACCCCAGCGGATCACGCCCCTGAACCAAGCGCTCCCTGGCCTCGGAGCGCCAGAACTGATGCAGCTCCCTGTACACACGAGTAACCCGCTGCGCTTGCGGAGAGTCGAGAATCACAGGCAGATGGGCCCAGTCAGGGAAGTCACCAGCGACCTCGTCGGCCGGCTTGTTCAACAGATTCTTGTGATGGAGCAGATCCTCCAGCTCATAGAGCAACTCCTGAGTCCTGCCAAGACTGAAAGCAGGGATCAGGATCGTGCCCTGATCAATCAAGGCACGGTCAATAGCCGCCTCCAACTGCTGACGCCGCCCACTGCGATCCGGATGCAGGCGATCGCCATAGGTGCTTTCCAACACCAGCACATCAGCGCGCTCGGGTGGCAGCAACGGGCGCAACAATGGATTGCCGCAGGTTCCTAGATCACCCGAGAAGACCACTCGAGTACTGCTGCCATCCAGTTCCACCTCGCACTCGATATACGCCGAGCCAAGCAGATGCCCTGCCCGCTGAAGCCGGATACTGCAACGCAGCGCCGGACGCTCGACGAGCACATGCCAGTACTCGAACGGCACCGGGACAATATGCTGCTCCAGGAATGCCACGTACCGAGCCACCTGCTTGGGCTCATTGCTGACCCCAAGCCTGTACGCGTCCTCCAGGACGATCGGCAACAACCTGGCCGATGGCTCACTACAAAAGATGGGGCCACGAAAGCCTGCCGCAAAAAGGGCAGGTATGCGCCCAACGTGATCAAGATGGACATGGGTGACGATCAAGGCCTGGATGCCGGAGACGAAGCCGAGCGTGGCGCTAGGTACCCCAGGCGCGACCTCCAACCCTTGCTCCAGCCCGCAATCAATCAGCAGGCTGGTGACAGGATCGAGATGGAGCTGATGACAGGAGCCGGTTACCCCGCGGGTACCGCCATGATGGGAAATCGAGGGAAAGTGCATTCTGCTGAGTCCTTCGGCAGGCTGGGAAGAGGTGATCCATTAACCCATCCCTTCAACCCGCGACAAAGAACGCGAATGCGCCGAAGTCAGTGAGAAAAGTCTCAGCTCCCGGAAAGCATTTCCCGGCGTACTGCTGCGCGGATCTTGCGCTTACCTTGCATCAGGCCGTAGGCCCCGAGCAGCGGCCCCACCGCCAGCCCGACCACCAGCGCAGCCAGCACCAGCACGGCAACCGGCATCTGCGGCGCGGACCAACCGAACAATACCAGGGCAACCGACTGCTGGTTCTCCAGCACGAAGAACACCACCACCGCCGCCAGCAGCAGCACGAACAGCACCACCAAGGCGCGCTTGAGGTTACGCATCAGAGTGTTCCTTGCATTCAGATAGGTTCGTGCTCGTCTTCATTGACGCGATCCCGCAGCTCTTTGCCCGGTTTGAAGTGCGGCACGAATTTGCCTTCGAGGCTGACCGACTGGCCGGTCTTGGGGTTGCGGCCTACCCGCGGAGCGCGGTAGTGCAAAGAGAAGCTGCCGAAGCCGCGAATCTCGATGCGATCCCCGGTCGCCAGGCACTGCGACATCTGTTCAAGCATGGTCTTGATGGCCAACTCGACGTCCTTGGACGAGAGCAGCCCCTGATGGGTGACAATACGTTCGATCAGCTCCGACTTCGTCATATTTTTCCCTTCGTTATCAAGCAGCTAGATCATTGCTTAATCAGTTTGTAGCACGCTCCGGCAGATTTGAACAGGGTAGTTCTTGACTAAAAGAAAAAATTCAAGATAAGGCTGCAAGCCGCCTGAACCGCGATTACCGATAAGGCAGGGCGGGAGCAGCTGAACTGCAGGCACAAAAAAGGGCGACCGAAGTCGCCCTTTTTCTTACCGATCAAACAGAACTCAGTTCTGCTTGGCCATTGCTTCGCGCAGCAGCGCAGCCATGGTGGTATCGGCAGCCGCTTCCGGAGCGTTTTTCAGGCTCTGGATGGCTTCGCGCTCTTCAGCATCGTCCTTCGACTTGATGGACAGGCTGATGACGCGGGACTTGCGGTCGACGCTGATGATCTTGGCTTCGATCTCTTCGCCTTCCTTCAGCACGTTACGGGCGTCTTCAACGCGGTCACGGCTGATTTCGGAAGCCTTCAGAGTAGCTTCGATGTCGTCGGCCAGGGTCACGATAGCGCCCTTGGCGTCAACTTCCTTGACGATACCTTTGACGATAGCGCCCTTGTCGTTGATCGAAACGAAGTTGGAGAACGGATCGTCTTCCAGCTGCTTGATGCCCAGGGAGATGCGCTCGCGCTCTGGGTCAACCGACAGGATGACGGTTTCCAGCTCGTCGCCCTTCTTGAAGCGACGCACGGCTTCTTCGCCAGCTTCGTTCCAGGAGATGTCGGACAGGTGAACCAGACCGTCGATGCCGCCGTCCAGGCCGATGAAGATACCGAAGTCGGTGATCGACTTGATGGTACCGGTGATCTTGTCACCCTTGTTGAACTGGCCGGAGAAGTCTTCCCATGGGTTGGACTTGCACTGCTTGATGCCCAGGGAGATACGACGACGCTCTTCGTCGATGTCCAGAACCATGACTTCCACTTCGTCGCCAACCTGAACGACTTTCGACGGGTGGATGTTCTTGTTGGTCCAGTCCATTTCGGAAACGTGTACCAGACCTTCAACGCCTTCTTCCAGCTCAGCGAAGCAGCCGTAGTCGGTCAGGTTGGTAACGCGAGCAGTGACGCGAGTGCTCTCTGGGTAACGGGCTTTGATAGCAACCCATGGGTCTTCACCCAGTTGCTTCAGACCCAGCGAAACGCGGTTGCGCTCGCGATCGTACTTCAGGACCTTGACGTCGATCTCGTCGCCAACGTTGACGATCTCGGACGGGTGCTTGATACGCTTCCAGGCCATGTCGGTGATGTGCAGCAGACCATCGACGCCGCCCAGGTCAACGAACGCACCGTAGTCGGTGAGGTTCTTGACGATACCTTTGACCTGCTGGCCTTCCTGCAGCGATTCCAGCAGAGCTTCGCGCTCGGCGCTGTTTTCGGCTTCCAGGACGCTGCGACGGGAAACGACAACGTTGTTGCGCTTCTGGTCCAGCTTGATGACCTTGAATTCCAGCTCTTTGCCTTCGAGGTGGGTGGTGTCGCGCACTGGGCGGACATCAACCAGGGAGCCCGGCAGGAACGCACGGATGCCGTTAACGTCGACAGTGAAGCCGCCTTTAACCTTACCGTTGATAACGCCCTTGACCACTTCTTCAGCAGCGAAAGCAGCTTCCAGAACAATCCAGCACTCGGCGCGCTTGGCTTTTTCACGGGACAGCTTGGTTTCGCCGAAGCCGTCTTCGACCGCGTCCAGCGCAACGTGAACTTCGTCACCGACCTTGATGGTCAGTTCGCCAGCTTCGTTGTAGAACTGCTCGAGCGGGATGACACCCTCGGACTTCAGGCCAGCGTGTACGGTAACCCAGTCGCCGTCGATGTCGACAACGATACCGGTGATGATGGCACCCGGCTGAAGATTGAGGGTTTTCAGGCTTTCTTCAAAGAGTTCTGCAAAGCTTTCGCTCATTTTAATTCCTGTAGATTCGGGCGAAAAAGACGCCCATAGCCACATTCCAGACAATGTGGGTTTCGTTAAGTTAAGAAGTGCTGACAGGACGTTGACTGGTGCCCCTGCCCGCTCTCCTCTCCATCAGACCAAGTCGCGCAGGGCGAGCTCGCTTCTGATGCGTTGCAGCACCTGCTCGATGGACAACTCCGTGGAATCCAGCTGGATCGCATCGGCCGCCGGCTTGAGCGGGGCCACTGCGCGCTGGGTGTCGCGCTCATCACGCGCACGGATCTCATCTAGCAGACTCGACAGACTAACATCTTCGCCCTTGCCCTTCAACTGCTGGTAACGGCGACGGGCACGCTCCTCGGCACTGGCGGTGAGGAACACCTTCAACGGCGCGTCCGGGAACACCACCGTACCCATGTCACGGCCATCGGCGATCAGCCCGGGCGCCTCGCGGAAAGCCCGCTGGCGCTGCAGCAGCGCCTCACGCACTGCCGGCAGCGAGGCGACCATCGAGGCGCCAGCACCAACCGTTTCGGTGCGGATGACGTTGCTGACATCCTCACCCTCGAGAATGATCTGCTGCAGCTTGCCAGGCTCGGCGGCGATGAACTGCACGTCCAGATGGGCCGCCAGGGCCTTGAGCAGCTCTTCGTTGGTCAGGTCGACGCCGTGGTTGCTGGCATTGAATGCCAGCAGGCGATACAACGCGCCGGAGTCGAGCAGACGCCAGCCCAGCTCACGGGCCAGCAGCCCTGCGACCGTACCCTTGCCCGAGCCGCTTGGCCCGTCGATGGTGATGACCGGCGCTAGCGAATTCACGACTTGCCCTCTTCTGCGACGCGAATACCGACTTCCTTGCACAGCGCCAGGAAGTTGGGGAACGACGTGGCGACGTTGGCGCAGTCATGGATGACGATCGGCGCAGTGGCGCGCAGCGATGCGACGCTGAAAGCCATGGCGATACGGTGATCACCGTGACCGTGCACCTCACCGCCGCCGATCTGGCCGCCATCGATGATGATGCCGTCAGGGGTAGGCTCGCACTTCACGCCCAGCGTGATCAGGCCGTCGGCCATCACCTGGATGCGATCCGATTCCTTGACCCGCAGCTCTTCGGCACCGCGCAGTACGGTACGCCCTTCGGCGCAGGCGGCAGCGACGAACAGCACCGGGAACTCGTCGATGGCCAGCGGCACCAGCTCTTCAGGGATGTCGATGCCCTTTAGCTTGGCGCCACGCACACGCAGGTCGGCCACCGGCTCGCCGCCGACTTCACGCTGGTTCTCCAGGGTGATGTCGCCGCCCATCAGGCGCAGGATGTCGATCACGCCGGTACGGGTCGGGTTGATGCCGACATGCTCCAGGACCAGCTCGGAACCTTCGGCGATCGAAGCAGCCACCAGGAAGAACGCCGCGGAAGAGATGTCCGCTGGCACTTCGATACGGGTCGCGGTGAGCTTGCCGCCGGACTGCAGCGAGGCGACCGGGCCATTCGATGCAACCGAGTAGCCGAAGCCACGCAGCATGCGCTCGGTGTGGTCACGGGTCGGAGCCGGCTCGGTGACGGTGGTGGTGCCTTCGGCGTACAGGCCCGCCAGCAGCAGGCAGGACTTAACCTGGGCACTAGCCATCGGCAGCGTGTAGGTCAGGGCTTTGAGCTTGGCGCCGCCACGGATGGTCAGCGGCGGACGCCCTTCCGGACCGGTTTCGACCACTGCGCCCATTTCGCGCAGCGGGTTGGCCACGCGGTTCATCGGACGCTTGGACAGCGAGGCGTCGCCAGTCATGGTCACGTCGAACGGCTGGCCGGCCAGCAGGCCCGAGAGCAGGCGCATCGAAGTGCCGGAGTTACCGACATAGAGCGGGCCAGGCGGCGGCTTCAGGCCATGCAGCCCGACACCGTGAATGGTCACGCGGCCATGTTGCGGGCCCTCGATGACCACACCCATGTCACGGAACGCCTGCAGGGTGGCAAGCGCATCTTCACCTTCGAGGAAGCCTTCGACTTCGGTGGTGCCTTCGGCCAGGGAGCCGAGCATGATCGAACGGTGGGAAATCGATTTGTCGCCCGGTACGCGAATCCGTCCGGATACGCGGCCACCAGGTTGGGCCAGGAAAATCAGGTCGTTGGCGTTCATAGCGTCCACATAGGCCCGGCGGGCAAGGATTTTACTGAAATGCTCGCGGGCAACCCGGGCGCGGGTGAACACACCCAGCAGTTGGTGCCCGTCTCCAGCATCGACCGCGTCGCGCAAGGCGTCGAGGTCGCTGCGAAATGTATCGAGAGTACGCAGGACCGCTTCCCGGTTGGCGAGGAAGATGTCATGCCACATGATCGGGTCGCTGCCGGCGATTCTCGTGAAATCGCGGAAGCCCCCCGCAGCGTACCGGAAGATGTCCAGGTTTTCATTGCGCTTGGCCAGCGAGTCGACCAGGCCGAATGCCAGCAGGTGCGGCAGGTGACTGGTGGCAGCCAGCACTTCGTCGTGGCGTTCCACCGGCATGTGCTCGACATCGGCATCCAGCGCGCGCCACAGCCGATCGACCAGGGCCAAGGCAGCGGGGTCGGTTTCAGCCAATGGCGTGAGAATGACCTTGTGCCGGCGGAACAGCGCGGCATTGGAAGCCTCCACCCCGCTCTGCTCGGAACCGGCGATCGGGTGGCCCGGGACAAAGCGCGACAGGCCTGCGGCGAAGGCCTCACGGGCGGCGCGCACCACATTGCCCTTGGCGCTGCCGACATCGGTAATGACCGCATTGCCAAGGTCGAGCTGCGCCAGGCGCGCCAGAACCTTCTCCATGGCCAGGATCGGCACGGCCAGCTGGATCACGTCGGCACCGACACAGGCCGCAGCCAGGTCGGCCTCACAGCGATCGACCACACCCAGCACTACCGCCTGCTTGCGCGATTCGGCATCCAGATCGACACCGACCACTTCGCGACACAGGCCGCTCTCGCGCAGGCCTTTGGCGAAAGAGCCACCGATCAGGCCGAGGCCGACGACAACCAGGCGGTTGATCAGTGGAACGGGATTATTTGTTACAGCATTAACCACGAGCGCGAACCCTGTTCAAAAACATGCCAGTCAGTGAGACCGCAGGGGGCTGCTGCGCAACCCATCGCTGGCAAGCCAGCTCCCACAGGGCCGGCGACACACCGATCTTTGTGGGAGCCGGTTTGCCGGCGATGGGCCGCAAAGCGGCCCCAGCAAAATCGATCAAAGCACCGCTTTCGGATAAGAGCCCAACACCTTCAGCGCCACAGCCTCCTGGCTGATCTGCTCGAGCACCGCCTTGATCAGCGGATCGCGGTGATGGCCGACGAAGTCGATGAAGAACACGTAGGTCCACTTGCCACTGCGCGACGGACGGGTCTCGATGCGCGTCAGATCGATGCCGTTCTCATGGAAGGGCACCAGCAGCTCGTGCAGCGCGCCCGGCTTGTTGCTCATGGACACGATGATCGACGTCTTGTCGTCGCCGGTCGGCGGCACTTCCTGGTTACCGATCATCAGGAAGCGCGTGGAGTTGTCCGGGCGGTCCTCGATCTTCTCGGCCAGGCGGGTCAGGCCATACAGGTTCGCCGCCATATCGCCGGCGATCGCCGCCGAGTTCCACTCACCCTTGACCCGCTTGGCTGCCTCGGCGTTGCTCGAAACCGCCACGCGCTCGACATTCGGGTAATGCGCATCCAGCCACTTGCGGCACTGGGCCAGCGACTGGGCGTGGGAGTAGATACGAGTGATGCTGTCGGTCTTGGTGTTCTCGCCCACCAGCAGGTGATGGTGGATGCGCAGCTCGACCTCACCGCAGATCACCATGTCGTGCTCGAGGAAGCTGTCCAGGGTATGGCTGACCGCACCTTCGGTGGAGTTCTCCACCGGCACCACGCCGAAATTGACGGCACCAGCCGCCACTTCGCGGAACACCTCGTCGATGGCCGCCATCGGGCGGCTGACCACGGCATGGCCGAAGTGCTTCATGGCCGCGGCCTGGGTGAAGGTCCCCTCGGGGCCGAGGTAGGCGATCTTCAACGGCTCTTCAAGCGCCAGGCACGACGACATGATCTCGCGGAACAACCGCGCCATCTCTTCGTTGCCCAGCGGGCCCTTGTTGCGCTCCATCACGCGCTTGAGCACGGCAGCTTCGCGCTCAGGGCGATAGAACACCGGCTTCTCGCCTTCGGCCAGCGAGGCGGTCTTGACCCGCGCCACTTCTTCGGCGCAGCGCGCGCGGTCGCTGATCAGCTCGAGGATCTTCTCGTCGAGGCTGTCGATGCGTACGCGCAGGGCCTTGAGTTCCTGTTCGGACATCAGCCGTGCTCCTTCTCGAATTCAGCCATGTAACCCACCAGCGCCTCGACCGCTTCCAGGCCCAGGGCGTTGTAGATTGAGGCGCGCATGCCGCCAACCGAGCGGTGGCCTTTGAGGTTCAGCAGGCCACGGGCGTCGGCGCCGGCCAGGAAAGCCTTGTCCAGACGCTCGTCGGCCAGGCGGAACGGCACGTTCATCCACGAACGGGCATTGACGCTGATCGGGTTGGTGTAGAACTCGCTGGAGTCGATGAAGCCGTAGAGACGGTCCTTCTTCGCCCGGTTGCGCTGCTCCATGGCCTCGACGCCGCCCTGCTCCTTGAGCCACTCAAACACCAGGCCCGAGAGGTACCAGGAATAGGTGGCCGGGGTGTTGTACATCGAGCCGTTATCAGCCGAAACCTTGTAGTCGAGCATGGTCGGGCAGCTGCTGCGGGCACGCCCCAACAGGTCTTCACGCACGATCACCACCACCAGGCCACTCGGGCCGATGTTCTTTTGCGCGCCGGCATAGATCAGGCCGAACTGCGACACGTCGATCGGGCGCGAGAGGATGTCGGAGGACATGTCGACCACCAGCGGCACGTCACCGGCCTCGGGCACCCAGTCGAACTGCAGGCCACCGATAGTCTCGTTGGAGGCGTAGTGCAGGTAGGCGGCGTTCTTGCTCAGCTGCCACTCGTTCTGGCCTGGGATGGCCAGGTAGTCGTAGGGCTTGGCGCTGGCGGCGACATTGACGTTGCCGAAGCGACGTGCTTCTTCGATGGCCTTTTTCGACCAGATACCGGTCTCGACATAGTCCGCAGTGCCGTTTTCCGGCAGCAGGTTCAGCGGGATCTCGGCGAACTGCTGGCTGGCGCCACCCTGCAGGAACAGCACCTTGTAGTTGGAGGGGACGGACAGCAGGTCACGCAGGTCCTGCTCGGCCTTCTCGGCGATGGCCACGTAGTCGTCGCTGCGATGGCTCATTTCCATCACCGACAGACCCTTGCCGCGCCAGTCCAGCATTTCTGCCTGGGCACGCTGCAGGACGGCATCAGGAAGCGCGGCGGGGCCTGCGCAGAAGTTAAAGGCTCGTTTGCTCACATCCACTCTCGCTCTGCCAAATAGTACAAATCTGCAATCTTCGATACTGCACAGCCCCCTGTGGGAGCGGGCTCACCCGCGAACCCCGGCATGGCCGGGGCTTGCATCGCATCTGCGCCTTCGCGGGTAAACCCGCTGCCACAGGGTATTGCACCGCCCTTCAGGACGCTGCCGACGCTAATCAGTCAAACGGGGCGACCTTGGTCGCCCCGTTCGGGTTGTTGCACTTGCTTACTCTTGCTGCGCCTCTTCAGCGCCGGCACTGTCCTCGTCAGCGGCATCCACCGCGTCGAGCGGTACGCCCTCCTCGCCCGTCTCGATCACATCATCGAGTTCGTCCTCGGATGGCTCCTGGATTCGCTCCAGGCCCACCAACGTCTCGTCGGCAGCCAGCTTGATCAGCGTCACACCCTGGGTGTTACGGCTCAGGCTGGACACCTCGCCAACCCGCGTGCGCACCAGCGTGCCCTGGTCGGAGATCAACATGATCTCTTCGCCTTCCTGTACCTGGATAGCGCCGACCAGCAGGCCGTTGCGCCCCTTGGTACCCATGGCGATCACGCCCTGGCCACCACGACCGCGACGCGGGAACTTGGACAGCGGGGTACGCTTGCCGAAGCCACGCTCGGAGGCGGTGAGGATCTGCGCGCCGGACTCTGGGATCAGCATCGAGATGATCTGCTGCCCTTTGCCCAGTTTCATGCCACGCACGCCACGGGCGGTACGGCCCATTTCACGCACGACGCTCTCGGCGAAACGGATCACCTTGCCGGCGTCGGAGAACATCATGACTTCCTTGGCGCCGTCGGTGATGGCCGCGGCGATCAGGGTGTCACCCTCTTTGAGCTTCAGGGCGATCAGGCCATTGGAGCGCGGACGGGCGAACTGCACCAGCGGGGTCTTCTTGACGGTACCGGAGGCGGTGGCCATGAAGATGTAAGCGCCTGTCGCTTCGGCAACCCACTCTGGCGTGTCACCGTCTTCCTCGTCGACCTCCTCGACCTCCACCAGCTCGCCTTCGATCACGCTGTCGTCGCTGTCCTCCAGCTCTTCCTCAGGATCTGCGTGCTGCTGCAGCGCCTCCAGGTCGATCTGCAGCATGGCGGTGATGCGCTCACCTTCTTCCAGCGGCAGCAGGTTGACCAGCGGGCGACCGCGAGCGGCACGGGAAGCCTCTGGGATTTCGTAGGTTTTCTTCCAGTACACCTTGCCCTTGCTGGAGAACAGCAACAGGGTGGCGTGGCTGTTGGCGACCAGCAGGTGTTCGACGTAGTCCTCATCCTTGACGCCGGTAGCCGACTTGCCCTTGCCACCACGGCGCTGGGCCTGGTAGGCGGACAGCGGCTGGGTCTTGGCATAACCACCGTGGGAGATGGTCACCACGCGCTCCTCTTCCGGGATCATGTCGCCGTAGTTGAGGTCGTGGCTGGCATTGAGGATCTCGGTGCGACGGGCATCGCCGTACTCGGCGCGAATCGCTTCGAGCTCTTCGCGGATCACTTCCATCAGGCGCTCGGCGCTGCTGAGGATGCGGATCAGCTCGCCGATCTGCTCGAGAATCTCCTGGTACTCGGCCAGCAGCTTCTCGTGCTCCAGGCCAGTCAGGCGGTGCAGGCGCAGGTCGAGAATGGCCTGGGCCTGCTCCGGCGACAGGTAGTACTTGCCTTCGCGCAGGCCGTATTGCTCCGGCAGGTCTTCCGGGCGGCACGACTCGGCGCCGGCGCGCTCGACCATAACCTGCACGGCGCTGGATTCCCAGGCCATGGCCACCAGTGCTTCCTTGGCCTCGGAAGGCGTCGGCGAAGCCTTGATCAGGGCGATGACCGGGTCGATGTTGGACAGTGCGACAGCCTGGCCTTCAAGGATGTGGCCACGCTCGCGGGCCTTGCGCAGCTCGAACACGGTACGCCGGGTCACCACTTCGCGGCGGTGACGGACGAAGGCTTCGAGCAGGTCCTTGAGGTTGAGCAGGCGCGGGCGACCGTCGATCAGGGCAACGATGTTGATGCCGAACACGCTCTGCAGCTGGGTCTGCTGGTAGAGGTTGTTGAGCACCACTTCCGGCACCTCGCCGCGACGCAGCTCGATGACGATGCGCATGCCGTCCTTGTCGGACTCGTCGCGCAGCTCGGTGATGCCTTCGATCTTCTTCTCTTTCACCAGCTCGGCGATCTTTTCGATCAGACGCGCCTTGTTCAGCTGGTAAGGCAGCTCGGTGATGACGATCTGCTGGCGACCACCGACCTTGTCGATGTCTTCGATCTCGGAGCGGGCGCGCATATAAATGCGGCCACGGCCGGTGCGATAGGCCTCGATGATGCCCTGGCGACCGTTGATCTGGCCGGCCGTCGGGAAGTCCGGGCCCGGGATGAACTGCATCAGCTCATCGACCGTGATATCGGAGTTGTCGATCAGCGCCAGGCAGCCATCGATCACTTCGCCCAGGTTGTGCGGCGGAATGTTGGTGGCCATGCCCACGGCGATACCGCTGGAGCCGTTGACCAGCAGGTTGGGGATACGGGTCGGCATGACCGCCGGGATCTGCTCGGTGCCGTCGTAGTTGGGCACCCAGTCGACGGTCTCTTTGTGCAGGTCGGCCAGCAGCTCGTGGGCCAGCTTGGACATGCGCACTTCGGTGTATCGCATGGCCGCGGCGTTGTCGCCGTCCACCGAACCGAAGTTGCCCTGGCCATCGACCAGCAGGTAACGCAGCGAGAACGGCTGCGCCATACGCACGATGGTGTCGTACACGGCAGTGTCGCCGTGGGGGTGGTACTTACCGATCACGTCACCGACCACACGGGCGGATTTCTTGTACGGCTTGTTCCAGTCGTTGCCCAGTTCGCTCATCGCATACAGAACGCGACGATGCACGGGCTTCAAGCCGTCACGCGCATCGGGCAGCGCTCGCCCGACAATCACGCTCATCGCGTAGTCGAGGTAAGACTGTCTCAGTTCGTCTTCGATATTGACCGGGAGGATTTCTTTGGCCAGTTCGCCCATGAGAAGCCTGATTCCTTTTTCTGGTGAAACTTCGCCTGATCCCTCGAAGGACGAACGAAGCTCGCCGCCGCAGCGCATAGGGGTGCGACGACATACGACAAATCAATGAGTTGTACCATGGATCTGCGCAATGAAGACCGCTTCAACGAGCGGCCTTGGAAACTGCCGGATGTTACCACAAAGGCTGGGCGCATGGGAGATATGGCAGGATGCCGCCGTGCCCCGCAACAGCCCCATCCGTTTGGAGAGGGCGAAGCTGCTGAAAACCCCTCAATGCAGGCGTTTGCGGCACATCAACTGGGCGATTTTCGCGGTATCCGGGCGCTCGACGACGCCCCTTTCGGTAACGATCACATCGATCAGGTCGGCCGGGGTGACATCCACCACCGGGTTGTAGGCCTCGACATCGGCCGTCACCTGGATGCCTTCCACCTCCAGCAGCTCCTCTTCACCGCGCACTTCCAGCGGGATGTCTTCGCCCGTGGCCAGGTTCAGGTCGATGCTGGTGCTCGGCGCCACCACCATGAAGCGCAAGCCATGGTGCATCGCCGTGACTGCCATCTGATAGGTGCCGATCTTCGCCGCCACGTCGCCATTGGCGGCGATACAGTCGGCACCGACCACCACCCAGGTAATGCCCTTGACCTTCATCAGGTGCCCGGCGGCAGAATCGGCGACCACAGTCACCGGCAGGCCATCGGCAGCCAACTCCCAGGCCGTCAGGCGCGAGCCCTGCAACCACGGGCGCGATTCACAGGCGTAGACCCGCTCGACCATGCCTTCCAGCGCCGCACCCCGGATCACCCCAAGCGCGGTACCGAAACCACCGCTGGCCAGCGCCCCGGCATTGCCATGGGTCAGCAGCACCTGCTCGCTGCCCTGGTGCTTGCGGATCTGCTCGACACCGAACTGGGCCATGGTCAGGTTGGCCTCCCGATCGCTTTCATGGATGGCGACCGCCTCGGCCTCCAACGCCGCCAGCACGTCCTCATCGGGTCGAAGGCGCTGCAGGCGCTCGCGCATTCGGTTGAGCGCCCAGAACAGGTTGGCCGGCGTGGGGCGCGCCTCGCCCAGCATCATGAAGTCTTCTTCCAGGGCCTCTTCCCAGCCGTCGCCTTCCGCCAGCCGCTGACGCAACGCCAGCACCAGCCCGTAGGCGGCGCAGATGCCGATTGCCGAAGCGCCGCGCACGGCCATGTCGCCGATCGCCTCGACCACCGCCGCAACGTCGGTACAGGCCAGCCAGTGCTGCTCGAGCGGCAGCAGGCGCTGGTCGAGCAGGTGCAACGCGCCGTCGCGCCACTGGATGCCCGTCACCGTCTCCGCCGCCAAAAGTTGCTCGCGCATCGCCTCTCCCCGTCGCCCTGGCATCAAAAGCCGGCGATTATAGCGACCCTCAGCCCCGGACGCTCGGGTATACTGCGCGTTTCGCCGAACCGACCCAGGTATATGCCGCGCATGCCCACCGCCACTCCCCCTCTCGACCTGCTGCTCGTACCGCAATGGCTGGTGCCCGTGGAGCCGGCGGGGGTGGTGCTGACGGGGCACGCGCTGGGCATTCGCGACGGCCTGATCGCCTGGCTCGGCCCGCGCGAGCGGGGCCCCCAGGCAAACGAGGTGCGCGAGCTGCCCGACTGCCTGCTCAGCCCCGGGCTGGTCAATGCCCACGGCCATGCCGCCATGAGCCTGTTCCGCGGGCTGGCCGACGACCTGCCGTTGATGACCTGGCTCCAGGAGCACATCTGGCCGGCGGAGGGGCGCTGGGTCGACGAAGCATTCGTGCGCGACGGCACCGACCTGGCCATCGCCGAGCAGCTCAAGGGCGGCATCACCTGCTTCGCCGACATGTATTTCTTCCCCCGCGAAGCCTGTGACCGCGTGCACCGCAGTGGCATCCGCGCACAGATCGCCGTGCCCCTGCTGGACTTCCCGATCCCTGGCGCACGCACCCCGGAAGAAGGCCTGCAGCTGGCCATCGAGCTGTTCGGCGACCTGCGCCACCACCCGCGCATCAGCATCGCCCTCGGCCCGCACGCGCCCTACACGGTCAGTGACCAGAACCTGGAAAAGATCCGCATCATCGCCGACCAGCTCGACGCGCCGCTGCACATGCACATCCACGAGACCGCCAGTGAAGTCGAGCAGGCGCTCAACGACACCGGCGAGCGCCCGCTGGCGCGCCTTGCTCGCCTGGGCCTGCTCGGCCCCAACCTGCAGGCGGTGCACATGACCCAGGTCAGCGACGAAGACTTGGCGCTGCTGGTAGAAAGCAACACCAGCGTGGTCCACTGCCCGGAATCCAACCTCAAGCTGGCCAGCGGTTTCTGCCCGGTGGAGCGCCTGTGGCAGGCCGGTGTGAACGTTGCCGTCGGCACCGATGGCGCAGCCAGCAACAACGACCTCGACCTGCTCGGCGAAACCCGCACCGCCGCCCTGCTGGCCAAGGCCGTCGCCGGCAGCGCCACCGCCCTGGATGCCCACCGGGCACTGCGCATGGCCACGCTCAATGGCGCCCGGGCGCTGGGCCTTGAGGACGTGACCGGCTCACTGGAGCCGGGCAAGGCCGCCGACCTGGCCGTGTTCGACCTGTCCGGCCTGGCCCAGCAACCCGTGCACGACCCGGTTTCGCAACTGATCTACGCCACCGGCCGCGACTGCGTCAAGGACGTCTGGGTCGCCGGCCACCCCCTGGTGCAGGACCGCCGCCTGACGCGGATGGACGAGCAGGCCCTGGCCGCCACGGCCCGCACCTGGGGAGCCCGTATTAGCGGGCGCAACGAATGACTGGCCGGCAGCCACGGCTGCCGCCCCGTGACACTCTTTATCGAAGTTTCAGAGGACTGTTCAGATGAGCAACGTCGACCACGCCGAAATCGCCAAGTTCGAAGCCCTGGCCCACCGCTGGTGGGACCGCGAAAGCGAGTTCAAGCCCCTGCACGACATCAACCCGTTGCGCGTCAACTGGATCGACGAACGAGTCAGCCTGGCTGGCAAGAAAGTGCTCGACGTCGGCTGCGGCGGCGGCATCCTCAGTGAAGCGATGGCCCAGCGCGGCGCCACCGTCACCGGCATCGACATGGGCGAGGCACCGCTGGCGGTGGCCCAGTTGCACCAGCTGGAGTCCGGCGTCGAAGTCGAATACCGGCAGATCACCGCCGAGGCCCTGGCCGAGGAAATGCCCCAGCAGTTCGACGTGGTCACCTGCCTTGAAATGCTCGAGCACGTGCCGGACCCATCCTCGGTGATCCGCGCCTGCTACCGCATGGTCAAGCCCGGCGGCCAGGTGTTCTTCTCGACCATCAACCGCAACCCAAAGGCCTACCTGCTGGCCATCGTCGGCGCCGAGTACATCCTCAAGATGCTGCCGCGCGGCACCCATGACTTCAAGAAGTTCATCCGCCCCTCCGAACTGGGCGCCTGGAGCCGCGCTGCCGGCCTGGAAGTGAAGGACATCATCGGCCTCACCTACAACCCGCTGACCAAGCACTACAAGCTGAACAACGACGTCGACGTCAACTACATGATCCAGACCCTGCGCGAGGAATGAGCATGCGCCTGCGAGCAGTACTCTTCGACATGGATGGCACCCTGCTGGACACCGCGCCGGACTTCATCGCCATCTGCCAGGCGATGCTTGCCGATCGCGGCCTGCCGGCCATCGACGACGCGCGCATCCGCGACGAGATTTCCGGCGGCGCCCGCGCCATGGTTGCCGCGACCTTCGCCATGGACCCGGACGCCGACGGCTTCGAGGCCCTGCGCCAGGAGTTCCTCGAGCGCTACCAGCGCGACTGCGCGGTGCACAGCAAGCTGTTCGACGGCATGGCCGAGCTTTTGGCCGACATCGAGCGCGGCAACCTGCTGTGGGGCGTGGTCACCAACAAGCCGGTGCGTTTCGCCGAGCCGATCATGCAGCGCCTGGGCCTGGCCGAGCGCTCGGCGCTGCTGATCTGCCCCGAGCACGTGAAGCGCAGCAAGCCCGACCCGGAGCCGATGATCCTCGCCTGCAAGACGCTGAACCTGGACCCGGCCAGCGTGCTGTTCGTCGGTGACGACCTGCGCGATATCGAGTCTGGCCGCGATGCCGGCACCCGCACCGCCGCCGTGCGCTATGGCTATATTCATCCACAGGACAACCCCAACAACTGGGGCGCCGACGTGGTGGTGGACCACCCGCTGGAGCTGCGCAAGGTGATCGACAGCGCACTGTGCGGCTGCTGATTTCCGCTTGACGGCGCCTGTCTGTGGGAGCGGGTTTACCCGCGAAGAATCCACCGCAGTGCAAGACGGGTAAACCCGCTCCCACAGGGACTGTGTCGCATCACCGAACCCGAAGGACAAATCACATGTTCGACTACACCGCCCGCCCCGACCTGCTCAAAGGCCGGATCATCCTGGTCACCGGCGCCGGTCGCGGCATCGGCGCCGCCGCCGCCAAGGCCTATGCCGCCCTAGGCGCCACGGTCCTGCTGCTGGGCAAGACCGAAGCCAACCTCAACGAGGTCTACGACCAGATCGAAGCCGCCGGTCATCCGCAGCCAGCAGTCATCCCGTTCAACCTGGAAACCGCCCTGCCGCACCAGTACGACGAACTGGCGGTGATGATCGAGAAGCAGTTCGGCCGCCTCGACGGCCTGCTCAACAACGCCTCGATCATCGGCCCGCGCACGCCGATGGAGCAGCTGTCGGGCGACAACTTCATGCGTGTGATGCACATCAACGTCAACGCCACCTTCATGCTCACCAGCACCCTGCTGCCGCTGCTCAAGCTGTCGGACGACGCCTCGGTGGTGTTCACCTCCAGCAGCGTCGGGCGCAAGGGCCGGGCCTACTGGGGCGCCTATGGCGTGTCGAAGTTCGCCACCGAAGGGCTGATGCAGACCCTCGCCGACGAGCTGGAAGGTGTGGCGCCGGTACGCGCCAACAGCATCAACCCGGGCGCCACGCGCACGGCAATGCGGGCACAGGCCTACCCGAGCGAGAATCCGCAGAACAATCCGCTGCCCGAAGAGATCATGCCGGTGTATCTGTACCTGATGGGGCCGGATAGCAAGGAAGTGAACGGCCAGGCGCTGAACGCACAGTAAGGAAATCGCGGGGCCATCCCCCACCCCCCAACCGGGGGGCCGGGGAAGCACCCCCTGCGTAGAAACCTCCCCCACCACCCGGGGCACCCGCCCAA
>NZ_JBDJLM010000040.1:0-49625 GCF_039673365.1 Pseudomonas sp. TWI923
GTTCAATATGGGCCTGGCCTATGCCTGCACCTGCTCGCGCAAGCAACTGGAGGGGCATCACGGCATCTACCCGGGCTTTTGCCGCAATGCCGGGCATGCCCGCGATAGGGCCAGAACAAGCGAAACCAAGTTCAAAAGCCCAACAAATTCAAACCCTTGGCTAACCCTACCGATACCCGCTAGCATCGCCTGCGCCATTTTCACCAATAATAAGTCCAAACCCGCAGCGCCCAACCCTCGAGGCCAGCATGTACATCTATCGTTTGGTCCTGCTTCTGGTCGTGGGGATCTACCTGTTCTCCCCGGCCATCATGGACTGGTGGATCGAACCGACCGGAGCCTGGTACCGCCCCTACCTGCTCTGGCTGATCCTCATCGTCGTCACTTTCATCCTGCAGAGCCAACGAGATGCCGATGAGCTTTAGCCTGACCCAGATGATCCTGATCAGCGCCGCCTACCTGCTGGTGCTGTTCGGCGTGGCCTGGATCAGCGAACGCGGGCTGATCCCGCGCTCGGTCATCCGCCACCCGCTGACCTACACCCTGTCGCTGGGCGTCTATGCCAGCGCCTGGGCCTTCTATGGCTCGGTGGGGCTGGCCTACCAGTATGGCTATGGGTTCCTCGCCTGTTACCTGGGGGTGTCCGGCGCATTCCTGCTGGCACCGGTGCTGCTCTACCCGATCCTCAAGATCACCCGCACCTACCAGCTCTCATCGCTGGCCGACCTGCTGGCATTCCGCTTCCGCAGCACCTGGGCCGGCGCGCTGACCACCATCTTCATGCTGATCGGCGTGCTGCCATTACTGGCCCTGCAAATCCAGGCGGTGGCCGACTCCATCAGCATCCTCACCGGCGAGCCGGTCAAGGCGCGGGTGGCATTCGCCTTCTGTGCGCTGATCACCCTCTTCACCATTTTCTTCGGCTCGCGTCATATCGCCACCCGCGAGAAGCACGAGGGCCTGGTGTTCGCCATCGCCTTCGAGTCGGTGATCAAGCTGCTGGCCCTGGGCGGCATCGGCCTATACGCGCTGTACGGCGTGTTCGGCGGCCCGCATGGGCTGGAAGTGTGGCTGCTGCAGAACCAGACCGCCCTCGCCGCCCTGCACACGCCGTTGCAGGAAGGCCCGTGGCGCACCCTGCTGCTGGTATTCTTCGCCTCGGCGATCGTGATGCCGCACATGTACCACATGGCCTTCACCGAGAACCTCAGCCCACGCTCGCTGGTCAGCGCCAGCTGGGGCCTGCCGCTGTTCCTGCTGCTGATGAGCCTGGCCGTGCCGCTGGTGCTGTGGGCCGGCCTGCGCCTGGGCGCCAGCACCAATCCGGAGTACTTCACCCTGGGGCTGGGCATCGCCGCCAACAACCAGGCCCTGGCCTTGCTGGCCTACGTCGGCGGGCTGTCGGCCGCCAGCGGGCTGATCATCGTCACCACCCTGGCGCTGTCGGGCATGGCCCTCAACCATCTGGTGCTGCCGCTGTACCAGCCGCCGGCCGAAGGCAACATCTACCGCTGGCTGAAGTGGACCCGCCGAGCGCTGATCGTCGCCATCATCACCGCCGGCTTCGTCTTCTACCTTACCCAGAACAACCACCAGAGCCTGGCCAACCTCGGCATCGTCGCCTTCGTCGCCACCCTGCAGTTCCTGCCCGGCGTGCTTTCGGTGCTGTACTGGCCGACCGCCAACCGCCGCGGCTTCATCGCCGGCCTGCTGGCCGGCATGCTGGTGTGGATGGTGACCATGCTGCTGCCGCTGTTGGGCAACCTGCAGGGCTTCTACATTCCGTTGCTGGACATGATCTACGTGCTGGACGACACCAGCTGGCACATGGCGGCCATCGCCTCGTTGGCGGCCAACGTCCTGCTGTTCACCCTGATTTCGCTGTTCACCAATGCCAGCAGCGAAGAGGTCAGTGCCGCCGAAGCCTGCGCGGTGGACAACGTGCGTCGCCCGCAACGCCGCGAGCTGCACGCTGCCTCGCCCCAGGAGTTCGCCACCCAGCTTGCCAAGCCACTGGGCGCCAAGGCCGCACAGAAGGAAGTCGAGCAAGCCCTGCGTGACCTTTACCTGCCGTTCGACGAGCGCCGCCCCTACGCCCTGCGTCGCCTGCGCGACCGCATCGAGGCCAACCTCTCCGGCCTGATGGGCCCGAGCGTGGCCCAGGACATGGTCGAGACCTTCCTGCCGTACAAGTCCGGCAACGAAAACTACGTCACCGAAGACATCCACTTCATCGAGAGCCGCCTCGAGGACTACCACTCGCGCCTGACCGGCCTCGCCGCCGAGCTCGACGCCCTGCGCCGCTACCACCGCCAGACCTTGCAGGAGCTGCCCATGGGCGTCTGCTCGCTGGCCAAGGACCAGGAAATCCTGATGTGGAACAAGGCGATGGAAGAACTCACAGGCATCGCCGCCAAGCACGTGGTCGGCTCGCGCCTAGTGACCATTGGCGAACCTTGGCGCGGCCTTTTGCAGGGGTTCATCAACAACGTACCCGACGAGCACCTGCACAAGCAGCGCCTGGCCCTCGATGGCCAGCCACGCTGGCTCAACCTGCACAAGGCGGCCATCGACGAGCCACTGGCACCGGGCAACAGCGGCCTGGTGCTGCTGGTCGAGGACCTCACCGAAACCCAGGCCCTGGAAGACAAGCTGGTGCACTCCGAGCGCCTGGCCAGCATCGGCCGCCTGGCCGCAGGCGTTGCCCACGAAATCGGCAACCCGATCACCGGCATCGCCTGCCTTGCGCAGAACCTGCGTGAAGAGCGCGAGGGCGATGGCGAGATCATCGAGCTGTCCAGCCAGATCCTCGAACAGACCAAGCGCGTGTCGCGCATCGTCCAGTCGCTGATGAGCTTCGCCCATGCCGGCGGCAGCCAGCAGAACAGCGAGGAGCCGGTGTGCCTCGCCGAAGTGGCGCAGGACGCCATTGGTCTGCTGGCGCTGAACCGGCGCAATTTCGAAGTACAGTTCTTCAACCTGTGCGACCCCGACCACTGGGCCGAGGGCGACCCGCAGCGCCTGGCCCAGGTGCTGATCAACCTGCTGTCCAACGCCCGCGACGCCTCCCCGGCCGGCAGTGCCGTACGCGTGCGCAGCGAAGTCAGCGATCACACCGTCGACCTGATCGTCGAGGACGAGGGCAGCGGCATCCCGAAAAGCATCATGGATCGCCTGTTCGAACCCTTCTTCACCACCAAGGACCCAGGCGAGGGAACCGGACTGGGGCTCGCTCTGGTCTATTCCATCGTGGAAGAGCATTATGGGCAAATCACCATCGACAGCCCGGCCGACATCGAGCGCCAACGTGGTACCCGGATCCGCGTGACCCTGCCCCGGCATGTCGTAGCGACGTCCCCTGTAATTCGAGACCGTCGAGAGAATTGAATCAATGCCGCACATTCTGATCGTCGAAGACGAAACCATCATCCGTTCGGCCCTGCGCCGCCTGCTCGAACGCAACCAGTACCAGGTCAGCGAAGCCGGCTCGGTGCAGGAAGCCCAGGAACGCTTCAGCATCGCCACCTTTGACCTGATCGTCAGCGACCTGCGCCTGCCCGGCGCCCCCGGCACCGAGCTGATCAAGCTTGGCCAGGGCACGCCGGTACTGATCATGACCAGCTACGCCAGCCTGCGCTCGGCGGTGGACTCGATGAAAATGGGCGCGGTGGACTACATCGCCAAGCCCTTCGACCACGACGAAATGCTGCAAGCCGTCGCGCGCATCCTGCGCGACCGGCAGAACGCGCCGGCCGCAGCAGCGGTCGCCGAACCGCGGCCCACCAATGGCAAGGCCGGCGCGGACAAGTCCAGCCCCGCAGCCGCCAATGGCGAAATCGGCATCATCGGTTCCTGCGCGCCCATGCAGGACCTGTTCGTCAAGATCCGCAAGGTCGCGCCCACCGACTCCAACGTGCTGATCCAGGGCGAGTCCGGCACCGGCAAGGAGCTGGTCGCCCGCGCCCTGCACAATCTTTCGCGCCGGGCCAAGGCACCGATGATCTCGGTGAACTGCGCGGCGATCCCGGAAACCCTGATCGAATCCGAACTGTTCGGCCACGAGAAAGGGGCGTTCACCGGTGCCAGTGCCGGCCGTGCCGGCCTGGTCGAAGCGGCCGATGGCGGCACCCTGTTCCTCGACGAGATCGGCGAGCTGCCGCTTGAGGCACAAGCCCGCCTGCTGCGCGTACTGCAGGAAGGCGAGATCCGCCGGGTCGGCTCGGTACAGTCGCAAAAGGTCGATGTGCGCCTGATCGCAGCGACCCACCGTGACCTGAAGAACCTGGCCAAGGCCGGTCAGTTCCGTGAAGACCTGTATTACCGCCTGCACGTGATTGCGCTCAAGCTGCCCGCCCTGCGCGAGCGCGGCAGCGACGTCAACGAAATCGCCGACACCTTCCTCGCCCGCCAGAGCGCGCGTATCGGCCGCGACGACCTGCACTTCTCCCACGAAGCCGAACAGGCCATCCGTCACTACAGCTGGCCAGGCAACGTGCGCGAGCTGGAGAACGCCGTGGAGCGCGCGGTGATCCTGAGCGAGAGCGCGGAGATTTCCGCAGACCTGCTGGGCATCGACATCGAGCTCAGCGACCTCGAAGAGGTCGATGGCCTGGCCCACCTGCCCTCCCTGGTCAGCAACGCCGCCAGCAACGCCAGCCACGAGCCCACCGAAGACCTGTCGCTGGAGGACTACTTCCAGCACTTCGTCCTTGAACACCAGGACCACATGACCGAGACGGAACTGGCACGCAAGCTGGGCGTGAGCCGCAAGTGCCTGTGGGAACGTCGCCAGCGCCTGGGCATTCCGCGGCGCAAGAGCAACGCCACCAGCGACAACTGATACACCGTCATACCTATCGCGGGCGGTGCGGCGTCCCGACAAGCCCGCTCCCACGCCTGATGCCCCTACAGGAGCACCTAGCGTGGGAGCGGGCTTGTCGGACCGCCGCACCGCCCGCGATGCTTTTGAGGGAAGCGCGGTAACAGATCAGTTCCCGCAAAAATCTGTTACCTCTGCCCTTCGGCGTAACAGCTCACGAGGCGTACGGTAACGAAATTTCTACATTTGCCCGGCGCGGACAGCCGTCGAAATGGCCAAAACCCCCGGATTCATTGGCCTTTCAAAAGTTGGCACGGCATCTGCTATATGTCTGGTACAAGAACAATAACAAGCACTGCAACTCAGAATAAGAACAAGACGAAACGGCTCACGCACAATAAAAACAAGACGGCGGAGGCGCAGCTAACTGATTCTTTTGGAGAGGAGCTGTGTTTGGGGTTTGCCCCACGATCAGACAGAGAACAACAAAAACTGCACTCAAAAGCAGCACCTGAACTGATTGGATCGAAAGATCAGCATCAACTCGGCGACCAAAGCAATCCGTTTGCTCTTCACCCCTGGTTTAGGGGTCGTTCACAAGCTTCGAGATTTGTGAACAGGGCACTCAACAAAAACAAGAAGCCCAGCAAAAAAATAATAAGAGCACACAACGACTTGGTGGGGAGCTTCGGCTCCCCATTGTCGTTTCTGGGCGTCTGCCACGCCCCTTGGCACGCCGCCTACACCATTCCCCCAGTAAATGCTAGAATCCCCGCCCATCATGCGGCCATTCTCCTATCCTTGGCCGAACATTCCTTCAAACAGTGCATCCCATGCTGAAGAAGCTGTTCCAGTCGTTCCGCCCGCCGGTCCCCGGCCAGCACCACAGGCGCACCACGCCTGAAGTGATCAACAAGAGCCAGCACTCGCTGCAGCGCAGCCAGTTCAGCCGCCATGCCGTGAGCATCGTCGAGCGCCTGCAGGCGGCCGGCTACCAGGCCTATCTGGTCGGTGGCTGCGTGCGCGACCTGATGCTGGGTATCACGCCCAAGGACTTCGACGTCGCCACCAGCGCCACCCCCGAACAGGTGCGCGCCGAGTTCCGCAACGCCCGCATCATTGGCCGGCGCTTCAAGCTGGTTCACGTGCATTTCGGTCGCGAGATCATCGAAGTCGCCACCTTCCGTGCCCCGCACTCGGACGAGGACCAGGCCGACAGCCACCGCTCCTCGCACAATGCCAGCGGCCGCATCCTGCGTGACAACGTGTACGGCACCCTTGAGGAAGACGCGCAGCGCCGCGACTTCACCATCAACGCCCTGTACTACGACCCGGTCAACGAGCGCGTGCTCGATTACGCCAACGGCGTGCACGATGTGCGCAACCGCCTGCTGCGCCTGATCGGCGACCCAACGCACCGCTACCAGGAAGACCCGGTGCGCATGCTGCGCGCCGTGCGCTTCGCCGCCAAGCTGAACTTCGGCATCGAAAAGCACACCGTGCAACCGATCCGCCAGCTGGCCAAGCTGCTGCGCGAGATCCCGCCGGCGCGTTTGTTCGAAGAAACCCTCAAGCTGTTCCTCAACGGCCAGGGCGCGTTGGCCTTCGAGATGCTGGTCGACCTGGAGTTGTTCGAGCCGTTGTTCCCTGCCAGTGCCCATGCCCTGGAAGAGCGCCCGACCTACACCCACACGCTGATCAGCCAGGCCCTGGCCAACACCGACCTGCGCGTCAAGCAGGGCAAGCCGGTCACCCCTGCGTTCCTCTTCGCCGCCCTGCTCTGGCCAGCCCTGCCAGGCCGCGCGCTGCACCTGCAGAGCCAAGGCGTGCCGCCGATCCCGGCCATGAATGGCGCGGCCCACGACCTGATCGCCGAGCAGTGCCAACGCATTGCCATCCCCAAGCGTTTCACCCTGCCGATCCGCGAGATCTGGGACATGCAGGAGCGCCTGCCACGGCGCAGTGGCAAACGCGCCGACATGCTGCTCGACAACCCGCGTTTCCGCGCCGGCTACGATTTCCTGCTGCTGCGTGAAAGCGCAGGCGAGGAAACCGATGGTCTGGGCCAATGGTGGACCGACTACCAGGACGCCAATGACAGCCAGCGCCGCGACATGATTCGCGAACTGGGCAACCGCGACGACGGTGCCAGCACAGGCGCAGGCCCGCGCAAGCGCAAGCGCAGCCCCAGCAAACGCAAGCGTGACGACGACCAGGCGTGGGACTGAGCATGAATACCCGCGCTTACATCGGCCTGGGCAGCAACCTCGACGAACCCGCCGAGCAGCTGCGCAGCGCCCTGCAGGCGCTGGATGTGCTGGCCGATACGCGCCTGGCAGCGGCTTCGGCGCTGTACACCAGCGACTCGTTGCTGCCCGGCCAGCCGCGCTACACCAATGCCGTGGCGGCCATCGATACACGGCTGGCGCCGCTTGACCTGCTCGACGCCCTGCAAGCCATCGAGAACGACCAGGGCCGGGTCCGCCAGGAACGCTGGGGGCCGCGCACCCTCGACCTGGACATGCTGCTGTTCGGTGACCAGCTCATCGACGTGCCGCGCCTGAAAGTACCGCATTACCACATGCACGCCCGCCCCTTCGTGCTCTACCCGCTCGCCGAGCTGGTCGACGCCGACTTCCGCCTCGCCGATGGCCGCAGCCTGCAGCAAATGCTTCAGGATTGCCCGTTCGTCGGCCTGGAACGCCTGTAAAACGGGCGTTTCAGACGGCGGTAACGCCAGTAACACCCACCGCGTAACAATGCGGTAACACGGGTCATTGACTTCCCCCACCTCGCTCACGACTATAGGCGTCCCGCGGCGCCACTATGCCGCAATCACCCATTTAGGCCCGGACGGACCTGTGCCCGAACATCACAGACGATGATGTGCCGCTCCGCTTGATGAATACACGCGTTGTACGCAGTTGTCTTTCACAGCGCCTGAACGAGGATGCCCCTACATGCCTGAAGTAACCCTGACCACCCTGCATGGCCTGAAGGCCAAGGGTGAAAAAATCACCATGCTGACCTGCTATGACGCAACCTTCGCCAAGGCCGCAAGCCAGGCCGGCGTGGAAATCCTGCTGGTGGGCGACTCCCTGGGAATGGTCCTGCAAGGGCATGACAGCACCCTGCCCGTCAGCAACGACGACATGGCCTACCACACCGCCTGCGTCAAACGCGGCAACGACGGCGCGCTGATCCTCAGCGACCTGCCCTTCATGGCCCATGCCACCCCTGAGCTGGCGTTCAGCAATGCCGCCCAGTTGATGCGCGCCGGCGCCCACATGGTCAAGATCGAAGGCGCCGCCTGGCTGGCCGAGACCATCCGCCTGCTGGCCGAACGCGGCGTGCCGGTGTGCGCGCACATGGGCCTCACGCCACAGACCGTCAACGTGCTCGGCGGCTACAAGGTCCAAGGCCGCCAGGAAGCCCAGGCGCGGCAGATGCGCGCCGATGCCATCGCTCTGGAGCAAGCCGGCGCCGCCATGCTGCTGCTCGAATGCGTGCCCAGCGAGCTGGCCGCAGAGATCACCCAGGCAGTGGCCATTCCGGTGATCGGTATCGGTGCCGGTAGCGCCACCGATGGCCAGGTGCTGGTGCTGCACGACATGCTCGGCCTGTCCCTCAGCGGCCGCGTGCCGAAGTTCGTGAAGAACTTCATGGCCGGCCAGCCGGACATCGACAGCGCGTTCAAAGCCTATGTGCAAGCCGTGAAAGACGTCAGTTTCCCCGCCAGTGAACATGGGTTCAGCGCATGAATACCGTCAAGACCGTCCTTGAACTGCGCGCCGCCGTGGCCCGTGCCCGTGGCGAGGGCAAGCGCATCGCGTTCGTGCCGACCATGGGCAACCTGCACAGCGGCCACGCCGCGTTGGTGACCAAGGCCGCCCAGCGCGCCGACTTCGTGGTTGCCAGCATCTTCGTCAACCCGCTGCAGTTCGGTGCCGGCGAAGACCTGGACAAATACCCCCGCACCCTCGCCGCCGATCAGGAAAAACTGCTCCAAGCGGGCTGCCACCTGCTGTTCACCCCCACCGTCGAGGAGATGTACCCCGATGGCATGGCCGTGCAGACCCGGGTCAGCGTGCCGCAGTTGTCCGAAGGCCTGTGCGGTGCCAGCCGCCCCGGGCACTTCGAAGGCGTGGCGACCGTGGTCAGCAAGCTGTTCAACATGGTCCAGCCCGACCTTGCCGTGTTCGGTGAGAAGGACTTCCAGCAACTGGCGGTGATCCGCGCCATGGTTCGCGACCTGAACATGCCGATCCAGATCCTTGGCGAGCCGACCGTGCGCGCCGAGGATGGCCTGGCGCTGTCGTCGCGCAATGGTTACCTGAGCGCCGAGCAGCGCGCGGCGGCACCTGCGCTGTATCGCACCCTTAGCGGCATGGCAGAGGCCATTCGCCGTGGCCAGCGTGATTTCGCGGCGCTGATCGCTGAAGGGCAGGCGCAACTCGAAGCGGCGGGGTTCCGTAAGGACTACCTGGAAGTACGCCATGCACTGACCCTGCGCCCGGCACAGGTCGATGACCGTGACCTGGTAGTGATTGCGGCGGCGTACATGGGTAACACCCGGTTGATCGACAACCTGTACCTGCACCTGGAAGCGACGACCGCCTGACCCAGCTTTAACCAATTGATTTATAGAGGTTCCGTGGGAGCGGGCTTGCCCCGCGACGGATGGCACCGGCTGCGCCGGTATCGCGGGGCAAGCCCGCTCCCACGGAATCAGAATATTTCATTCACCGCCCCCGCCCCCCCATTCCCGCTTTGCGACCAATGCCTATAATGAGCAGCTTGCAACTGGCAAAGATCGCCAGTGTCATAGCCTGACCATGCACCAAGGAAACCATCCGCAATGGCGTATTACCGTACTCCCCACGATGTGACGGCGCTGCCCGCCTGGCAGGCGCTTCAGCAACACCGCGACGCCATGCAGGGCTTCAGCATGCGCGAAGCCTTCGCCGCCGACGGCAAGCGCTTCGAACAGTTTTCCCTGAGCTGTTGCGGGTTGTTCCTCGACTACTCGAAGAACCTCATCAACGAGCAGACCCGCGAACTGCTGGTGAACCTGGCCAACGAAGTCGAACTGGGCGACGCCATCAAGTCGATGTTCAGCGGCGAAATCATCAACGGCTCGGAAGGCCGCCCGGTGCTGCACACCGCGCTGCGCCGCCCGGTCGGCGACAAGCTCAGCGTCAACGGCGCCAACGTGATGCCGGAAGTGCACAAGGTGCTGAACCAGATCACCGAGCTGGTCGGCCGCATCCACGACGGCCTGTGGCGCGGCTACAGCGAAAAACCGATCACCGACGTGGTCAACATCGGCATCGGCGGCTCGTTCCTCGGCCCGGAACTGGTCTCCGAGGCCCTGCTGCCCTATGCCCAGCGCGGTGTCCGTTGCCACTACCTGGCCAACATCGATGGCAGCGAATTCCATGAACTGTCGGCCAACCTGCGCGCCGAGACCACCCTGTTCATCGTCTCGTCGAAGTCGTTCAACACCCTCGAAACCCTGAAGAACGCCATGGCCGCCCGCACCTGGTACCTGGCCCAGGGTGGTTCGGAAGCCGAGCTGTACCGCCACTTCATCGCCGTGTCGAGCAACAAGGCCGCCGCCGTGGCCTTTGGCATCCGCGAAGAGAACATCTTCCCGATGTGGGACTGGGTCGGCGGGCGTTACTCGCTGTGGTCGGCCATCGGCCTGCCGATCGCCCTGGCCATCGGCACCGCCAACTTCAAGGAGCTGCTGTCCGGCGCCTACACCATGGACCAGCACTTCCAGACCGCGCCGTTCGACAAGAACATGCCGGTGCTGCTGGCCCTGCTGGGCGTGTGGTACGGCAACTTCTGGGGCGCCAAGAGCCACGCGATCCTGCCGTACGACCACTACCTGCGCAACATCACCAAGCACCTGCAGCAGCTGGACATGGAGTCCAACGGCAAGAGCGTGCTGACCGACGGCGCCCCGGTGAAAACCGATACCGGCCCGGTGATCTGGGGCGGCGTGGGCTGCAACGGCCAGCACGCCTACCACCAGTTGCTGCACCAGGGCACCCAGATGATCCCGGCCGACTTCATCGTGCCGGTGGTGAGCTTCAACCCGGTGGCCGACCATCACCAGTGGCTGTATGCCAACTGCCTGTCGCAGAGCCAGGCGCTGATGCTCGGCAAGACCCGCGAGGAGGCCGAAGCCGAACTGCGCGCCAAAGGCCTCAACGAAGCCGATATCGCCAAGCTCGCCCCACACAAGGTGATCCCGGGCAACCGCCCGAGCAATACCCTGGTGGTCGAGCGCATCAGCCCGCGCCGGCTTGGCGCGCTGGTGGCCATGTACGAGCACAAGGTCTTCGTGCAGAGCGTGATCTGGGGTATCAACGCCTTCGACCAGTGGGGCGTGGAGCTGGGCAAGGAGCTGGGCAAGGGCGTGTATCAGCGCCTGGTCGGCAGCCTCGAAGAAAGCGCCGAGGATGGCTCTACCCAGGGCCTGATCAACTACTTCCGCGGCCGTCATCGCGGTTGATGTCTAGCTGATATACGACCGCTCTCACAGGCCTGCAAATAACTCGCGGATTTGCACGGGCCTGTGGGAGCGGCTTCAGCCGCGAACACCGGCGAAGCCGGTGCCATCCACCGCGCCGCCTGCTTCGCAGCTAAAGCCGCTCCCACAGATCGCACGATTTCCGCGCCTCCAGGAACACCCCCACCTTCTACACTGTCCATCGAATAGCCGCCGCAGTCCCACTCCCCTACAAGAGCAGGACCACCCGCCATGTTCGATATCCGCAACTACCCCCAGGCCCTGGCCGTCTGCCAGGCCGCCGAATTGACCGACGACGACTACCGCCGCCTCTACCGCCAGTCGGTGGAAAACCCCGACACTTTCTGGGCCGAACAGGCCAAACGCCTGGACTGGATCAAGCCCTGGGCCAGCGTGCAGCAATGCGACCTGAAAACCGGCACGGCGCGCTGGTTCGACGGCGGCCAGCTCAACGTCTCCTACAACTGCATCGATCGCCACCTGGCCCAGCGCGGCGAGCAGACGGCTTTGCTGTGGGAAGGCGACGACCCGAACGACAGCAAGGCCATCAGCTACCGCGAACTGCACCGCCAGGTCTGCCGCCTGGCCAATGCGCTCAAAGCACGCGGGGTAAAGAAAGGCGACCGCGTGTGCCTGTACATGCCGATGATCCCCGAAGCCGCCTACGCCATGCTCGCCTGCACACGCATCGGCGCCATCCACTCGGTGGTGTTCGGCGGTTTCTCGCCCGACGCCCTGCGTGACCGCATCCTCGACGCCGACTGCCGCACCGTGATCACGGCCGACGAAGGGGTCCGTGGCGGCAAACGCATACCGCTCAAACAGAACGTCGACAAAGCCCTGGCCAACTGCCCCAATGTCAGCAGCGTGCTGGTGGTGCGCCGCACCGGGGGCGATGTGGCCTGGAGCGACGGCCGTGACCTCTGGTACCACGAGGCCACCGCAAAGGCCGGCGATGACTGCCCACCCGAACCCATGGCTGCCGAAGACCCGCTGTTCATCCTCTACACCTCCGGCAGCACCGGCAAACCCAAGGGCGTGCTGCACAGCACCGCCGGCTACCTGCTGCAGGCCACGATGACCTTCAAGCTGGTGTTCGATTACCGCGACGGCGAGGTGTTCTGGTGCACCGCCGATGTCGGCTGGGTAACCGGCCACAGCTACATCGTCTACGGCCCGCTGGCCAACGGGGCGATCTCGCTGATGTTCGAGGGCGTGCCCAACTACCCCGACACCTCGCGCTTCTGGCAGGTGGTGGACAAGCACCGGGTGAATATCTTCTATACCGCGCCCACCGCCCTGCGCGCCTTGATGCGCGAAGGCTCGGGCCCCTTGCAAGGCACCTCGCGCCAGAGCCTGCGCCTGCTCGGCAGCGTCGGCGAACCGATCAACCCCGAAGCCTGGGAGTGGTATTTCGAGGCGGTCGGGCAACAGCGCTGCCCCATCGTCGACACCTGGTGGCAGACCGAGACTGGCGGCATCATGCTCACCCCTCTCCCCGGCACCCAGCGCCTCAAGCCCGGCTGCGCCACCCAGCCCATGTTCGGCGTGCAACCTGTATTACTGGACGAAAAAGGCAAGCTCATCGAAGGCCCCGGCGCCGGGCTGCTGGCGATCAAGGCCAGTTGGCCAGGGCAGATCCGCAGTGTCTATGGCGACCATCAGCGCATGGTCGACACCTACTTCAAACCCCTGCCCGGCTATTACTTCACCGGCGACGGCGCCCGCCGCGACGCCGATGGCGACTACTGGATCACCGGGCGCATCGACGATGTGATCAATGTCTCCGGCCACCGCATCGGCACTGCCGAGGTCGAGAGCGCGCTGGTGCTGCACGACAGTGTCGCCGAGGCCGCGGTGGTGGGTTACCCGCACGACCTCAAGGGCCAGGGCGTGTATGCCTTCGTCACCCCCATGAATGGGGTCACCCCGGACGATGCACTCAAGGCCGAGCTGCTGGCGCTGGTCAGCAAGGAAATCGGCAGTTTCGCCAAGCCAGAGCTGATCCAGTGGGCCCCGGCTCTGCCCAAGACCCGCTCAGGCAAGATCATGCGGCGTATACTGCGCAAGATCGCCTGCAACGAACTGGACAACCTGGGAGATACCTCCACCCTCGCCGACCCGAGCGTGGTCCAGGGCCTGATCGACAAGCGCCTCAACCAGTAATCCGCGGCCCGGGCAGGGCTGCCCTGCCCGCAAGGTCGCCATGGAAGCCCTACGCCGCCGCATCGAAACCCAGGTCATGAGCCTTACCGGGCTGGCCCTCGGCCAGCTCGACCTGGAATCACCCAAAGGCGACCCAGGGCTGTTCGGCCCTCAGAGCATCAGCTGGCAGGTGCACGGCGACTTCCCGAGCATGCTGGTGGGTGGCATCAGTGCGTTGATGCTGCAGCTGCTGCACCCACTGGCACTGGCGGGCGTGTGGGACCATTCGAACTTTCGCGAAGACCTGCTCGGCCGCCTGCGCCGTACCAGCCAGTTCATCTCCGGCACCACGTTCGGCTCGACCCGCGACGCCGAGTGGCTCATCGACAAGGTACGCACCATCCATCTCAAGGTGGTCGGCACCGCCGCGGACGGGCGCCCTTATGCCGCCAGCGACCCCGACCTGTTGACCTGGGTGCATGTGGCCGAAGTGAGCAGCTTTCTCGCCGCCCATCTGCGCTACCGCAACCCCGACCTGCCCCGTGCCGATCAGGACGCCTACTACAACGAGATCGCCCTGATCGCCGAGCGCCTGGGGGCCCGCGACGTGCCGCGCTCCTGCAGCCAGGTCGAGGACTACCTGCAACGCATGCGCCCACAGCTGCTCTGTGATGCCCGCAGCCTGGAAGTGATCGACATCCTGTTCAAGGCGCCGGCGCCCAGCCGCATGGCCGAGCCGGTGGGCAAACTGATGCTTAAAGCGGGAGCGGACCTGCTGCCAGGCTGGGCCCAGCAGATGCTAGGCCTGCAGCAAGGCCCGCTGGCCAGGCGCCTGATCCGCCTGGGCCTGGCCAACACCGCCCCGGTGCTGCGCTGGGCCATGCGCGACGGTTCGGCCCACCGCGCAAGGCGGCGCATGGGGATTGAATGAGGTGTTTTCCGACCCCGGCGGAACCTGTTGAACGTGCCATACTCCAAGCACTCCAGCCTGCTACAGACGAAGCGACACATGCACAAAGGATTGACTCGCGCCTTCGGCGCATTGCTGGCCCTGGTGGCCCTGTACAGCCTGCTCGGCTTCCTGATTCTCCCCGGCATCGCACTGCGCATTGCCAACCAGCAGTTGGCGCAGCACGCCACCGTGCCGGCGCACCTGCAGCGCATCGAACTCAACCCGTTCAGCCTCGAGCTGACGCTGTGGGGCCTGCAGCTCGGTGAGCCCGGCAAGGAGCAGGTCGGTTTCGAACGGCTGTACGCCAACCTGGCACTCGACAGCCTGTGGACCAAGGCCCTGCACCTGGAAGCCGTCGAGCTGGACAAGCCGCGCACCGAGCTGCTGTTCGCCAAGGATGGCAGCCTCAACCTGACCCAGCTATTCAAGCTGCCACCCAGCGAGCCAAAAGCCGAAGAGCCGCCCAGCGACCCCTTCCCGCTGCGCATCGGCAGCATCAAGCTCAGCGAAGGCTACCTGCACTTCGAGGACCAGCGCCCCAGCGAGCCGATCGAGTTCATCTACGACTCGATGAACCTGGAGCTCAAGAACCTCAGTACCCTGCCTGACGACAACGCCGACATGACCCTGGTGGCCAACGGCCCCAACGGCGGGCGTATCGATTGGAGCGGTACCCTGAGCCTTGCGCCGATCGCCTCCGAAGGCACGCTGAAAGTCACCGACGGCAAGATGAAAGCGTTCTGGCCCTACGTACGCGACGCTGTGCCCCTGGTGCTGGAAGACGGCGTCATCAGCCTCGACACCCATTACAAGCTCAGCCTGGCCAAAGAGACCGAGCTGTTGCTGGACCAAACCGCCGTGCGCATTGCGCCGTTCGCCATCAAGGCCCCCGACGGCCGACAGCTGGCGCGCCTGGCCAGCCTGGAGGTCAGCGAAACGTCCATCGACCTGGCCAAGCAGTTGGTGACAGTCGGCAAGATCCGCAGCGAAAAACTCGAAACCTGGGCGGCACTGGAGAAGGATGGCCAGCTCGACTGGCAGAAGCTGTTCGCCAGCCAGCCGGCCAAGGCTACCCCCAAGGAAAAAGCCGAGCCTGCCGCCGCCGAACCCACCGACAAGGAAAAGGCCGCCAAGGCGCCGAGCAAGCCCTGGCAGGTGTTGCTCAAGGACGTACAGGCGCGCAACTACATGATCCATCTGGCCGACCGCAGCCAGAAGGAGCCTGTGGCACTGGACGTGGGCCCGCTCAACCTCGACCTGCAGAACTTCGACAGCCTCAACCAGTCGCCCTTCACCCTCAAGCTCGATACCGGCGTGGGCAAGCAGGGCAAGCTGCAGGCCGCCGGCGTTGTCAATCTGGCACCGATCACCGCCAAGCTCGATGTGGCCACCCGCGACATCGACCTGCGCGTGGCCCAGGCCTACATCAGCCCGTTCATTCGCCTGGAACTGCGCAGCGGCATGCTGTCCAGCGACCTAAAAGTGAACCTGAAGAGCACCGAGCCGCTGGCGTTCGACGTTGGCGGCAAGGCCCAGGTCAACCAGCTGCACACTCTGGACACCATCAAGAACCGTGACTTCGTCAAATGGCAGCAGGTCAACGTCGATGGCCTGTCCTATGTGCATGGCGACGCCCTGTCGATCGACAAGGTGACCCTGCTGCAACCCTACGCCCGCTTCATCATCAACGAAGACCGCACCACCAACGTGAGTGACCTGCTGATCCCGCAACCCGCCGGGGCGCCTGCGGCCTCCCAGGGCAAGCCTGCCACTGCCGGCAGCAGCAAGCCGCTGGGCATCCGCATCGGCCAGATCAGCATCAACGACGGCTCGGCCAACTTCGCCGACCTGACCCTGACCCCCAACTTCGCCACCGCCGTGCAACAGCTCAACGGCCAGATCGGCACCCTCGACAACCGCAAGCCGCAACCGGCCAAGGTGGACATCAAGGGCAAGGTCGACCGTTACGCGCCGGTGACCATCAAGGGCGCGCTCAACCCGTTCAACCCGTTGGCCAGCCTGGATATCGCCACCAGCTTCAAGCGTGTCGAACTGACCACCCTGACTCCCTACTCGGGCAAGTTCGCGGGCTTCCGCATCCGCAAGGGGCGCCTGAACCTCGACCTGCATTACCTGATCACCAACGGCCAGCTGAAAGCCGAGAACAAGCTGGTGGTCGAGCAACTGCAGCTGGGCGAGAAGGTCGACAGCCCGGACGCGGTGGACCTGCCGATCCGCCTGGCAGTGGCGCTGCTCAAGGATACCGAGGGCAAGATCTCCATCGAACTGCCGATCTCCGGCGACCTCAACAACCCGCAGTTCAGCGTGATGCCGATCGTCTGGCAGACCTTGCGCAACCTGGTGCTGCGCGCCGCCCAGGCGCCGTTCAAGTTCATCGGCGGGTTGGTCTCTGGCGGTGGTGCGGAAGATCTGGGCAATGTCTCGTTCGCCGCAGGTTCAAGCGAGCTCAGCAGCGACGCCCAGGCCTCGCTGGACAAACTGGCCTCTGCGCTCAAGGCACGCCCGGAGCTGCGCCTGGAGATCGAAGGTACCGCCGCCCAGGGCAGCGATGGCCCGCTGATCGCCCAGCAGCGCCTGGAGCGCGAATACCAGGCCACCTGGTACAAAGTACTGCAGCGCCGTGGCGACAAGGTGCCGGCCAACCCGTCACTGCTGGTGGTTGATGACAGCGACAAGCCGCCCATGCTCGAAGGTATCTACCGCACCCGGCTGAAGCAGCAACCGCCCGCCGAGTGGGAAAAGCTCGGTCGTGATGAGCGCACCGCCAAGCTGCGCGAGGCAGTGATCAAGTCCTGGGCCGAGAGTGCCCCGCTGCTGCGTACCCTCGGCCAGGAACGGGCGAGCAGTATCAAGGACTACCTGGTGGACAAAGGGCAGCTCGAAGATGACCGGGTGTACTTCATCGACGCATCCCTCGGCCAGGCCGAGAGTGATGGCCGGGTGGTAACGCCGCTGCATCTGGATGCCGAGTAACTCGGCATACGCCCATACCGCTTGATGAGGCCTGTGCTGGGCTCATCGCTGGCAAGCCAGCTCCCACAGGGATCGCGTGATCGTCAAGGTCAGCGCCGTACCTGTGGGAGCCGGCTTGGCGGCGATGAGGCCGACAGCCACAGCACAGGTAAGTCGCTCCCAGCGGCGCAGGATCAGCCACACCTGCGATCGCCATAAATCAAACACTCAAACCAACCGCTGCCCCGACACCGACGGGTGATACAGCGGCTGTACCTTGTTCCCCGCCGGGTCCAGCAAATGGAAGCTGCGCGCACCGTCGCCGTGGTTGAACGGGCGGTCGAGCAAGGTCACGCCATGGGCCTTGAAGTACTGGTACCAGGCCTCCAGCTCCTCCACGCTGTCGACGATGAAGCCATAGTGATCCAGGGTTTGCAGGCCATTGGCAGCACCTGCGCCTCGCCCCAACGAGAGGTTGTCGTTACCGCAGGTGAGATAGACCAGGTCCTCGTTGGCGCGATTGAGTACTTCCATACCCAGCACATCGACATAGAAGCGCTCGCACTCCTCCAGATTGGGCACCAGCAGGGCAATGTGGCGCAGGCCGTTGAGTCGGCCCGGGCGAGCAGGTAGATCGGTCATGGTCAGGACTCCATTTTTGTATACAATTCGAGTGCGAATTTAAAACAAAAGGAAGCGCCTGTGTATAGCCTGTTTATCAAGACGCGCGTGAAGCCCGGTACGACCGAAGCCTTTCTCAGCGCCATCAAAGCCAATGCGGCTGCCTCGGTAGCTACCGAGCCAGGCTGCCTGGTGTTCGATGTGTCGGTGGACCGCGAAGACCCGCAGGTGATCTACCTGTACGAGATCTACCGCGACGACGCGGCCTACGAGGCCCATACCCAGACCGCGCACTTTCGCGACAGCCGGCCATTGGTGGAGCCGCTGATCCTGGAGCAGGTGTGTTTCGAGAGTGATGTGATCGCCCGCAATCCCGGGGTCTGATGAATAAGCAAAAGCCCCGGCAGGTGCCGGGGCTTTTGCTTGAAAGGTGGCCAATTCCCTTTGGCCGACGGGACATCCCTTATTCGGACTTCAGGCCATCAGCCGAGACGGCCTGTACACCCTTGATTTTCTTGGCGATGGCGATCGCCATCTCTTTTTGCGCATCGGTAATTGCCGTCTCGGACGACAACGACACAACGCCTTTGTTGGTTTCGACCTTGATATCGCTGCCCGGCACGCCTTTCTCGGTCATCAGGTCAGCCTTCACCTTGGTGGTGATCCAGGTATCGGAGGTAGCTTCCTTGGCTTTGGTCACCTCACCGGCCGCAAGCGTCATCGGGGCCTGGGTGGACTGGGCAGCAAACGCCGCGTTAGCCATGGTCAGGGTCAGCGCGGTAGCAGTAGCGGCAGCAATGGCGAATTTCTTCATGAGGGTCACTCCTGTTTTTCGAAAGGTCTGCGCCGTGGTTCCTGGCGTCAGGTAAGAGTGATGTTGCAGGGGCTGTGCCAGGTTTTCGCCTTTTTAATAGTCCTTATAAATCAGTAGCTTACCGAAACAGCATGCTGAAATGGATCGTGCAATTTGCAAGTATGAGGATATTGTTGAATGCAAGTTGCAAGCTCGCCGCAGGCGCCAGTTGCCAGCCTCCCTGAAGTTCGACGAACATGATCGACGCCCATAAAAAAAGGACCCCGAAGGGTCCTTCTTTCCAGCATCGAAATGCTCAGACGCCCGATGCCTTGGCAGCGGCAACGTCTTTGATCGACAGCTTGATACGGCCGCGGTTGTCCACGTCCAGTACCAGAACTTCGACTTCCTGGCCTTCCTTCAGGATGTCGGTGACCTTCTCTACACGCGCATCGCTGAGCATGGAGATGTGCACCAGGCCGTCCTTGCCCGGCAGGATGTTGACGAAGGCGCCGAAGTCGACGATACGCTCGACCTTACCGACATAGATCTTGCCGATTTCGGCTTCTGCGGTAATGCCCAGGATGCGCTGCTTGGCAGCTTCAGCCGCTTCCTTGGTTTCGCCGAAGATCTTGATCGAACCGTCGTCTTCGATGTCGATCGAAGCCTTGGTTTCTTCACAGATGCCGCGGATGGTGGCGCCGCCTTTACCGATGACGTCACGGATCTTGTCGGTGTCGATCTTCATCGCGATCATGGTCGGTGCGTTGGCCGACAGCTCGGTGCGCGACTGGCCAATGATCTGGTTCATCTGGCCGAGGATGTTCAGGCGCGCTTCCAGGGCCTGGCCCAGGGCGATTTCCATGATCTCTTCGGTGATGCCGTTGATCTTGATGTCCATCTGCAGCGCGGTAACACCTTTGGCGGTACCGGCTACCTTGAAGTCCATGTCGCCCAGGTGGTCTTCGTCACCCAGGATGTCGGTCAGAATGGCGAACTTCTCGCCTTCCTTGACCAGGCCCATGGCGATACCGGCCACCGGTGCCTTCATCGGCACACCAGCGTCCATCAGGGCCAGGGAAGCGCCACAGACCGAAGCCATGGAGCTGGAGCCGTTGGACTCGGTGATTTCCGATACGACGCGGATGGTGTACGGGAACACGTCAGCGGCCGGCAGCATGGCCTGGACCGAACGACGGGCCAGACGGCCGTGACCGATTTCGCGACGGCCAGCACCGCCCATGCGACCACACTCGCCTACCGAGAACGGTGGGAAGTTGTAGTGCAGCATGAAGGGGTCTTTCTTCTCGCCTTCGAGGGTGTCCAGCAGCTGGGCGTCACGCGCGGTGCCGAGGGTGGCAACCACCAGGGCCTGGGTTTCGCCACGGGTGAACAGGGCCGAACCGTGGGTCTTCGGCAGTACGCCGACTTCGATGTTCAGCGGGCGCACGGTCTTGGTGTCGCGGCCGTCGATACGTGGCTTGCCGTTGACGATGTTCTCGCGAACGGTGCGGTATTCGATCTCGCCGAAGATGTCTTTGACTTCACCGGCCGATGGCTGGCCTTCTTCACCGGAGAACTTGGCAACCGCCTGGTCGCGCAGCTCGCCCAGGCGCGCGTAACGGTCGGCCTTGACGGTGATGGTGTAGCCCTGGGAGACCGCCTCGCCGAACTCGGCGCGGATGGCGTTGAACAGCTCGGTGTTGGCAACGGCCGGTTTCCAGTCCCAGGTCGGCTTGGCGGCTTCGGCAGCCAGCTCTTTGACAGCCTTGATCACGGCCTGGAATTCGTCGTGGGCGAACAGCACGGCGCCCAGCATCTGGTCTTCGGTCAGCTCTTTGGCTTCCGATTCAACCATCAGTACGGCATCGGCGGTACCGGCTACGACCATGTCCAGGCTCGAAGCGGCCTGCTGCTCGTAGGTCGGGTTCAGCAGGTAGCCGGTGCTTTCGTGGAAGGCAACGCGGGCGGCGCCGATCGGGCCTTCGAACGGAATGCCGGAAATGGCCAGGGCAGCCGAGGTACCGATCATCGCAGCGATGTCCGGATCGGTCTTCTTGCTGGTGGAAACCACGGTGCAGACGACCTGCACTTCGTTCATGAAACCTTCTGGGAACAGCGGGCGGATCGGGCGGTCGATCAGGCGCGAAGTCAGGGTTTCTTTTTCGGATGGGCGGCCTTCACGCTTGAAGAAACCACCTGGGATCTTGCCAGCGGCGTAGGTCTTTTCCTGGTAGTGCACGGACAGCGGGAAGAAGCCCTTGCTCGGGTCTGCCTGCTTGGCACCGACCACGGTCACCAGCACGGTGACATCGTTGTCGACGGTGACCAGCACAGCGCCGGTGGCCTGACGGGCAATGCGGCCCGTTTCGAGGGTAACGGTCGATTGACCGAACTGGAATTGCTTGATTACCGGGTTCACGGTTTCCTACCTTTTTCAGTGGCTCTGGGGGAACTGGTTTCTTGCGAATTCTTGGGCAGAACAGGGAATCGGCCCCATTGACCGTCCAGATACAACACGAGGCTGGGAGCCTGGCGCCGAGCGGAAATCCCGCTCGGCATTGCCAGGCTGCCAACCTCGAAGATACGCATGGCGTGCCCAACGGAAACGCTGCCAGGCAGCGTTGCCGATGAGTCCGCCATGCACACCACTGACCAGGCCGCTATTAGCGACGCAGGCCCAGGCGACCGATCAGGGCGCTGTAACGAGTGGTGTCTTTGCCCTTCAGGTAGTCCAGCAGCTTACGACGCTGGTTAACCATACGGATCAGGCCACGACGCGAGTGGTGGTCTTTGCCGTTGGCCTTGAAGTGGCCTTGCAGCTTGTTGATGTTCGCGGTCAGCAGAGCAACCTGAACTTCCGGGCTACCAGTATCGCCAGCAGCTTGCTGGTAGTCGGCAACGATTTGAGCTTTTTCTTCAACGCTGAGGGCCATGTGGCTTCTCCTGATAAACGGATCCCGCAAGCGGGGTCCAATAGGCCAGGGACTTGATCCCTGTATTAATAAAAAAGGTGTGACCGTGCCTACTGACAGCCACCCTTGTATCCGCAGGCTTTAGCCGAAGCCTGGGCCTGCGGTTCCGGTCATTCCGACCGAATCAGCCGACGCGGCGCCACGCGCCCGTCTTCGCTCACTTCACCGATACCGATGAAGCGACCGTTGTGATCCTGTACGCGGACCATGCCGAACTGCGGCGCATCCGGGGCACGTACGGCCTGGCCATGCAGCCAGTAGAACGCACTGTGCTCGGAAAGGCTCAACAGCGGCCAGTCCTGCAACCCGCTGTCGGACGGCATGAGGAAGCGATCGAGCGCTTCGTTGCCACCTTCGGCGTGGGCCTGTTCGAGCTCCTCGAGGGTCACGGTCTGTGCCAGTGCGAAGGGCCCGGCCTGGGTCCTGCGCAGTTCGGCGACATAGGCGCCGCAGCCAAGTGCCTCGCCAATATCCTCCACCAGGGTACGGATATAGGTGCCTTTGCTGCATCCTACGCTCAGCCGTGCACGGGTGCCTTCGCACTCGAGCAACTCCAAGCGGCCAATAGTAACAGAACGCGCCTCGCGCTCCACTACCTCTCCTGCACGTGCCAGCTTGTAAAGCGGCTGGCCGTCACGCTTGAGCGCCGAGTACATCGGCGGTATCTGGCTGATCGGGCCGCGAAAACGCGGCAGCACGGCCTCGATGTCGGCGCGACCGACGGTCACCTCACGGGTCTGCAGGACTTCGCCCTCGGCATCACCGGTGTTGGTAGTCTGCCCCATTTGCATGACCGTTTCGTAGCCCTTGTCGGACTCGAGCAGGTACTGCGAGAACTTGGTCGCTTCACCGAAGCACAGCGGCAGCACGCCGCTGGCCAGTGGGTCGAGGCTGCCGGTGTGGCCGGCCTTCTCGGCATTGAGCAACCAGCGGACCTTCTGCAACGCGGCGTTGGAGGTGAACCCCAGCGGCTTGTCGAGCAGGATGATGCCGCTGACGTTGCGGCGGATACGTTTGACCTGGGCCACCGCTTACTCCTTGGCGCCCGGCTCGTCGGCATCCTTGTGCAGACGGTCTTCGGCGACCGCCCGCTCGATCAGTGCCGACAGGTGCACGCCACGGCTGACGCTTTCATCGAAGTGGAAATGCAGTTGCGGCACGCTGCGCAGCTGCATCGAGCGGCCCAGGTGCAGGCGCAGGAAGCTGGCGGCACTGTTGAGGGCCTTGAGCGACTGCTGCACTGCGTCCGGGGTTTCTTCACCCATGACGGTGATGAAGACCTTGGCATGGCCCACGTCGCGGCTGACGTCGACGGCGGTGATGGTCACCAGGCCCACGCGTGGGTCCTTGACTTCGCGGCGGATCAGTTCGGCCAGCTCGCGCTGCATCTGATCGCCGATACGTTGGGTACGGCTGTATTCTTTTGCCATTTTTGCTACCTGTTTCTAAAGCGGCAAACGCCCGGTTCAGACACAAGCCTGACCGGGCGCTACCTGCAGAGGCGCTGCCAACCGCCGTACGACGGGGGTTGGCAGCGGGCTCGCCCTTAAAGGGTACGAGCCACCTGGACTTTCTCGAAGACTTCGATCTTGTCGCCGACCTTGACGTCGTTGTAGCTCTTGACGCCAATACCGCACTCCATGCCGTTACGCACTTCGGAAGCATCGTCCTTGAAGCGACGCAGCGATTCCAGCTCGCCTTCGAAGATCACAACGTCGTCGCGCAGTACGCGGATCGGACGGTTGCGGTACACGGTACCCTCGATGACCATACAGCCAGCGATGGCGCCGAACTTCGGCGAACGGAACACGTCACGCACTTCGGCGACACCCAGGATGTTCTCGCGAACATCGCTGCCGAGCATGCCGGTCAGGGCTTTCTTGACGTCTTCGATGATGTCGTAGATCACGTTGTAGTAACGCATATCCAGACCTTCCTGCTCGACGATCCGGCGCGCACCGGCATCGGCACGCACGTTGAAGCCGAACAGCACCGCGTTCGAGGCCAGTGCCAGGTTGGCGTCGCTCTCGGTGATACCACCGACGCCGCCACCGATCACACGCACCTGAACTTCGTCGTTGCCCAGGCCGCCGAGCGAGCCCTGCAGCGCTTCCAGGGAGCCACGCACATCGGTCTTGAGGACGATGTTGAGGGTCTTCTTCTCTTCCTGACCCATGGTCTCGAAGATGTTTTCCAGCTTGCCGGCGTGAGCACGAGCCAGCTTGACCTCACGGAACTTGCCTTGACGGAACAGGGCAACTTCACGGGCTTTCTTCTCGTCGGCCACCACGGACATTTCGTCACCAGCGTCCGGAGTGCCATCCAGGCCGAGGATCTCGACCGGGATCGACGGGCCGGCTTCCTTCACAGGCTTGCCGTTCTCGTCGAGCATGGCACGCACGCGGCCATAGTTGGAGCCGACCAGGACCATGTCGCCCTGACGCAGGGTGCCGTCCTGAACCAGGATGGTGGCAACCGGGCCACGGCCTTTGTCCAGACGCGATTCAACCACGACACCGCGACCTGGAGCCGTCGGGGTGGCGGTCAGTTCGAGAATCTCGGCCTGCAGCAGTACGGCTTCGAGCAGTTCGTCGACACCGGTACCCATCTTCGCCGACACCTTGACGAACGGAGTGTCACCACCCCAGTCCTCGGAGGTGACGCCTTCGACGGCCAGCTCGTTGCGGATGCGATCGAGGTCGGCACCCGGCTTGTCGATCTTGTTCACGGCAACCACCAGCGGCACGCCAGCAGCCTTGGCATGCTGAACGGCTTCGCGGGTCTGCGGCATCACGCCGTCGTCCGCCGCCACCACCAGGATGACGATGTCGGTGGCCTTGGCACCACGGGCACGCATCTGAGTAAACGCAGCGTGGCCTGGGGTGTCGAGGAAGGTGACCATGCCACGGTCGGTTTCGACGTGGTAGGCACCGATGTGCTGGGTGATGCCACCGGCTTCGCCAGCAGCAACTTTGGCACGACGGATGTAGTCGAGCAGCGAGGTCTTACCATGGTCAACGTGACCCATGACGGTAACGACCGGCGCGCGCGATTCAACTTCACCTTCGAACTTCAGCGATTCGGCCAGGGAGTCTTCCAGGGCGGTATCGCTGACCAGGGTGACCTTGTGACCCAGCTCTTCTGCTACCAGCTGAGCGGTTTCCTGGTCGAGCACCTGGTTGATGGTGACCGGAGTGCCCATCTTGAACATGAACTTGACGACTTCAGCACCTTTGACCGACATGCGCTGGGCCAGGTCCGAAACCGTGATGGTCTCGCCGATGGTCACGTCACGGATGACGGGGCCGGACGGGCTCTGGAAGCCATGCTGGTTGCGCTTCTTGCCTTTGCTCTTGCCACCGCGACCACGACGGAAACCATCGCTTTCTTCTTCGGTGGTGCGTGGCGCGGCGCGTGGAGTCGGAGCCTTTTCCTTCTCCTTGACCTTGACCTTGACCGACATGCGCGGCGCTTCGCCACGGCCGGCAGCAGCTGGGCCACCACCACGACGATCGTCATCACGGCTGCGGCTTTCGTTGCGACGGGTCTCGTCTTTCTTGCGCTCGGCAGCACGTGCGGCGGCGTCTTCGGACACCGGCGCATTGGCCACTACCGGGGCAGCAACAGCGGCAGGCTCGGCCTTGGCTACCGGGGCAGCGGCCGGGGCTTCGGCGGCCTGACGGCGTGCCTGCTCCTCGTTGCGCTGACGCACTTCGGCTTCGACCTTCTCGCGAGCGGCGTTTTCAGCCGCGCGGCGCTCTTCCTGCTCGCGCTTCTGCTCAGCCTGGATCTCTTCCGGGCTGCGCTGCACGAATACTTTCTTCTTGCGTACTTCTACGCTGATGCTCTTGCTACCGGCGACACGCAGGGTGCTGGTGGTTTTGCGCTGCAAGGTAATCTTGCGCGGCTCTTCCGCCTTGCTCTTGTGGCTGCTTTTCAAATGAGTCAGCAGGGTCTGCTTCTCATTGTCGGTCACTACCTGACCGGCGTCGGTGTGCGGCAGACCTGCCTCACGCATCTGCTGCAGCAGGCGCTCTACCGGTGCCTCGACCTCTTGGGCCAGTTCTTTCACCGTGACTTGCGTCATGCACTTCTCTCCTCAGGCCGCGCCTAATTACTCGAACCAGTGGGCTCGGGCGGCCATGATCAACTTGCCGGCACGCTCTTCGTCGATGCCGTCGATGTCGAGCAGATCGTCGATCGACTGCTCGGCCAGGTCTTCGCGGTTAACCACGCCGCGCACCGCCAGTTCGGCCGCCAGGTCCTTGTCCATGCCCTCGAGGGAGAGCAGGTCTTCGGCCGGATGGGCGTCTGCCAGTTTTTCTTCGGTAGCGATGGCCTTGGTCAACAAACGGTCCTTGGCTCGAGCGCGGAGCTCATTGACGATTTCTTCGTCAAAGCCATCGATGTTGAGCATTTCTTCCAACGGTACGTAGGCAATTTCTTCAAGGTTGGTGAAGCCTTCGTCGACCAGCACTTGTGCCAGTTCTTCGTCGACTTCCAGTTCCTCAACAAAATTACGCAGGATGTCGCCGGTTTCAGCCTGTTGCTTGGCCTGGATGTCCGACTCGGTCATCACGTTCAGGGTCCAGCCGGTCAGCTGACTGGCCAGACGAACGTTCTGACCGCCACGACCAATGGCCTGAGCCAGGTTGTCGGCACCAACGGCGATATCCATCGCATGGGCGTCTTCGTCAACGATGATCGCGGCAACCTCTGCCGGCGACATGGCGTTGATGACGAACTGCGCCGGGTTCTCGTCCCAGAGGACGATATCCACACGCTCGCCACCCAGCTCGCCGGATACGGCTTGGACGCGCGAACCACGCATGCCGATACAGGCACCTTGTGGGTCGATGCGCTTGTCCTTGGAGCGGACGGCGATCTTGGCACGCGATCCCGGATCACGGGAGGCGGCCATGACTTCGATGAGGCCTTCGGCGATTTCCGGCACTTCGATGCGGAACAGCTCGATCAGCATCTGCGGCGCGGTGCGCGACAGGATCAACTGCGGACCACGGTTCTCGGTGCGGATTTCCTTGAGCAGTGCACGCAGGCGCACACCGACCCGGAAGGTCTCACGGGGGATGATGTCTTCACGGGCCAGCAGCGCTTCGGCGTTGTTGCCCAGGTCGACGATGACGTTGTCGCGGGTGACCTTCTTCACGGTACCGGAGATGATCTCGCCAACGCGCTCGCGGTAGGCGTCGACCACCTGGGCGCGCTCAGCTTCGCGAACCTTCTGCACGATGACTTGCTTGGCGGTTTGCGCAGCAATGCGACCGAACTCGATCGATTCGATCTTCTCTTCGATCACGTCGCCAACTTTGGCTTCAGGATGACTTTCCTGAATTTTTGCTGGCCAGACCTCGATTGCCGGATCATCCAGATCCGCTTCCTCGACGACCGTCCAACGACGGAACGTTTCGTAGCTACCGGTGTGGCGGTTGATTTCCACACGCAGGTCGACTTCGTCCTCAAAACGCTTTTTGGTTGCAGTGGCCAGAGCCACTTCCAGCGCCTCGAAAATGACGCCGGGCGGTACACCCTTTTCGTTGGATACCGATTCAACAACCAGCAGTACTTCTTTGCTCATCGTACGCCTCGCCTTGCGCAAGCCATTGGGCCCGTAAATTTCCGCCGGGCCCGGCACGTCTCAGTCAAAACTGGGAATAATATTGGCCTTGTCGATCGAGTCGATCGGCAGCAGGAACTCATGGTTATCCACCTGGACCACCACATCCTGCTCCTCCACACCGCGGAGAAGGCCCTGGAAGTTACGACGACCTTCGAAGGGCGTACGCAGCTTGATCTTCACTTGCTCGCCGGCATGCGAGGCAAACTGTTCCAGAGTGAACAGCGGGCGATCCATGCCTGGAGAGGAAACCTCGAGGGTGTATTCACTGCTGATCGGGTCTTCCACATCCAGGATGGCGCTGGCCTGACGGCTGACCGCTTCGCAGTCTTCCACCAGAATGCCGCCTTCCTTGTCGATGTAGATACGCAGTACCGAATGCTTACCTTGGGAGACGTATTCGATCCCCCAGCACTGATAGCCCAGCCCCTCGACCACTGGGGCCAACAAGGCCTGCAACTGTTCTAGCTTGCTCGACACCTGAACCCCCTCGTGCATGCTGTGCAAATAAAAAATGGGCGAAGCGCCCATCCCTGAAAGCGCCGTAGGACAACGACGCCGAAAACTGTTGGCTAGCAAAAAGCCCCTGAAAAGGGGCTCCGCTGAAGCTGGTTGCGGGGGCTGGATTTGAACCAACGACCTTCGGGTTATGAGCCCGACGAGCTACCAAGCTGCTCCACCCCGCGACAAAGCTGGGGCGAAAGTATAAGACCGAACCCCCTTGAGGGTCAATCCAACCTCCACCTACAAGAAAGCCCGCTTAAAGCGGGCTCTCTTGCTTCAATTGGTACCGAGAAGGGGACTCGAACCCCTACACCCTATGGGCACAACCACCTCAAGGTTGCGTGTCTACCAATTCCACCACCTCGGCAATACTACATTTGAAACCCGTTACTGCTGCTCTTTCGCCGGAGGAGGTACATCACCAGAGTTGGTGGTTTCGCTCTTCTGCTGCTGGAGCACCGGTACATCATCGTTGACTGCCGGCTTTTGCTCTTTGACTTCCAGCACTGCTGGATCTGGCAGACCAGCTTGAGTCAGCTGGTGAGCCTGCTGCTTGGCGAAGTATCCTAACCCAAGTGCAGTCAAAAAGAAAGTGGCGGCAAGTATAGCAGTAACTTTACTCAAAAAGGTAGCGGAACCTTGGCTTCCGAACACAGTATTTGAAGCACCTGCGCCGAAAGATGCACCTGCTTCCGCACCTTTACCCTGTTGCAGCAGCACCATTACTACCAGTGCCAATGCCGCCAACAGATGAAAAACAACTACGACTGTTTCCAGCATTGTTCAGTTTCCTGCGGCGCGACAAATTGCACCGAATTCGTCTGCATTCAGGGACGCTCCACCAATGAGCCCCCCATCGATATCCGGCATGCCGAACAGTTCGGCCGCATTGGCCGCCTTCACGCTGCCGCCGTAGAGAAGCTGCACGTTAGCTGCAACTTCGGCGTCCTTCGCCGCCAACTGCTTGCGGATGGCTGCATGCACATCCTGGGCTTGCTGTGGCGAGGCCGTCAAACCAGTACCGATGGCCCATACAGGCTCATAGGCAATTACTGCGCTGGCAAAAGCGGCAATACCGAACGCGTCGATAACACTGCTTAGTTGACGCCCTACAACTTCAAGCGTCTTGCCTGCCTCGCGCTCTTCGAGAGTTTCCCCTATACAGAGCACTGGCGTCAAACCACTTTTCTGAGCAGCTGCAAACTTTTGATTCAGCACTTCGTTAGTTTCACCAATAATTTGGCGACGCTCGGAATGCCCGACCAGAACATATTTGCAACCAACTTCAGCCAACTGACTCGGTGCAACTTCTCCGGTCAGCGCGCCTTGTTCAGGCTGTACAGCAGAATTCTGTGCGCCAACGGTGATTCCCTTTCCTTCCAGGCCCTTGATCACTTGATCAATGAACAGGGATGGCGGAAACACCGCGACTTCCACACCGCTTGGCAGGGGCAGATTGCCCAAGCCCTGAGTCAGCTCAGCGACGCTGGCGCGGGTACCGTGCATCTTCCAGTTACCAGCTACCATGGGGCGACGCATGCTTTACCTCGTCGGTCAAAGTGGGCGCAGATCTTACCCAACCCGATCTGCGCTGGCAAGCCTCTTCAGGCACAAACTTCAGCGACCAGCTTGGCCAAGGCTTCGGCATGGCCACGCACCTGGTTTTCGTCGTCGCCTTCGACCATCACGCGCACCAGTGGCTCGGTGCCGGACTTGCGCAACAGCACGCGCCCGCGGCCCGCCATGTCTTCGGTAGCCTTGTCGCTTGCGGCTTTCACCAGAGGGTTTTTCAACGGGTCGCTCTTGCCTGCCTCGAAGCGCACATTGATCAACACCTGAGGGCACTTGCGCACGCCCTGGCGCGCCTGGGCAAGGGTTTCGCCGCGACGCTTGAGGGCCATCAGCACCTGCAGCGCGGCGATGATCGCATCACCGGTGGTGGTGTGGTTGCAGCACACGACATGCCCGGAGTTTTCACCCCCCAGCAGCCACTCGCGTTCAATCAGTTCGGCCATGACATAGCGGTCGCCGACTTTCGCTCGCACGAACGGAATGTCCAGTTCCTTGAACGCCAGCTCCAGGCCAAGGTTGCTCATCAAGGTACCCACCACGCCACCCTGCAGCTTGCCGCGCTCGTGCAGGTCGCGGCCGATGATGTACAACAGCTCATCACCGTCGACGATGGCACCGGTGTGATCGACCATCAGCACCCGGTCACCATCGCCGTCAAAGGCGATACCCAGGTCGGCATGCCCAACCAGTACCGCAGCCTGCAACGACTCGATGTGCGTCGAACCGCAGCCTTCGTTGATGTTCAGGCCATCCGGTGCGGCATGCAGCACCGTCACATCGGCGCCCAGCTCACGGAACACGCTGGGGGCAACTTTGTAGGTGGCGCCGTGGGCGCAGTCCACCACGACCTTGAGGCCTTCGAAACTGGTGCTGGTAGGCACGCTGCTCTTGCAGAACTCGATGTAGCGGCCGGCCGCATCGTTGATGCGCGAAACCTTGCCCAGCTTGCCCGAATCGACGACGGTCATCGGCTGGTCGAGCAACTCCTCGATCATCAACTCGACTTCGTCCGGCAGCTTGGTGCCATTGCCCGAGAAGAACTTGATGCCATTGTCGTCGTGCGGGTTGTGCGACGCACTGATGACGATACCGGCTTCGGCGTGGAAGGTGCGGGTAAGGTAGGCGATCGCCGGGGTCGGCATCGGCCCGAGCAGCATCACATCGGCACCGGCGGCAGAAAGGCCAGCCTCGAGCGCCGACTCGAACATGTAGCCGGAGATACGGGTGTCCTTGCCGACCAGCACACGGCAGTGACCCTGCTTGCGGAAGGCCATGCCCGCGGCCCAGCCGAGTTTCAGCATGAAGTCCGGGGTGATGGGGAACTGGCCAACGCGACCACGGATACCATCGGTACCAAAGTATTTTCTGCTCATAGGGACTCCAGTTTTCTTATTCGGCGCTCTGCACGGCGGCGATCATGCGCACTACATCGACCGTTTCGGCGACATCATGAACGCGCAGGATGCTCGCGCCCTTGGTCATGGCCAGTGCCGCCAGCGCCAGGCTGCCGTAGAGCCGCTCACCTACCGGGCGATCCAGCGTGAGGCCAATCATGCTCTTGCGCGAGACGCCCACCAACAGTGGCCGCCCGAGGCGGTAAAGCGCTTCCATGTGTTTGAACAGGCTCAGGTTGTGCTCGAGGGTCTTGGCAAACCCAAACCCGGGATCGAGGACGATACGATCGGCGTCGATGCCGACCGCCGCACAGGCCGCCATGCGCTGCTCAAGGTAGCGCGTGACGTCGGCGGTCACATCCTCGTAATGCGGATTGTCCTGCATGTTGCCCGGCTCGCCGCGCATGTGCATCAGGCACACCGGCAACCCTGTAGCGGCAGCGGCATCAAGCGCACCGTCGCGCTCCAGGGCGCGCACGTCGTTGATCAGGCCGGCACCAACGCGGGCCGACTCGCGCATGACTGCGGGCGTCGAGGTATCCACGGAGATGATCACATCAAGGCGGCTGCTGATCGCTTCAACGATGGGCGCCACGCGCTCCAGTTCCTCGAGGGGCGAAACAGCCCGGGCACCGGGTCGCGTGGACTCGCCGCCGACATCGACCAGGGTCGCGCCTGCGGCCACCATCGCCTCGGCGTGACGCAGCGCCGCGTCGCGCTGGCTGAAGCGCCCGCCGTCGGAGAAGGAATCGGGGGTGATATTGAGGATACCCATGACATGGGTACGGGACAAATCAAGAACCCGGTTGCCGCAAGGCAACCGGGTCGGGTACTGCTGTGAACTCATGGCTACCCTTAGTGTTGAGCCGCTGGGCCGCCGATCGGCGACTCCGGACGATCACCCTGGGAGGCCTGGTTGCCGGAAGTGCCGGCATCATTGTCCCAGTCACGCGGTTCACGCGGAGTGCGGCCCGCCATGATGTCGTCGATCTGGTCGGCATCGATGGTTTCGTACTTCATCAATGCTTCGGCCATGGCGTCGAGCTTGTCACGGTTGTCGGTGAGGATCTGCTTGGCCGTGGCGTAGCACTGATCGATGATCGCACGCACTTCCGAGTCGATCATCTTGGCGGTCTCGCCCGACACGCTGGCGTGCTGGCTGCCGGCGCTGCGGCCGAGGAACACTTCGCCCTCTTCTTCCGCGTACATCAGCGGCCCGAGCTTCTCGGACAGGCCCCACTTGGTGACCATGTTCCGGGCAATCTGGCTGGCACGCATGATGTCGTTGGAGGCACCGGTGGTGACGCCATCGAAGCCCAGGGTCATTTCTTCGGCGATACGGCCACCGTACAGCGAGCAGATCTGGCTGATCAGGGCGCGCTTGGACAGGCTGTAGCGGTCCTCTTCCGGCAGGAACATGGTCACACCCAGCGCGCGACCACGCGGGATGATCGACACTTTGTAGACAGGATCATGCTCAGGTACCACGCGACCAACGATGGCGTGACCGGCTTCGTGATAAGCGGTGTTCTGCTTCTCTTTCTCGGACATGACCATGGTCTTGCGCTCGGCGCCCATCATGATCTTGTCCTTGGCCAGCTCGAACTCCTTCATCTCGACCACGCGCTTGCTGGCGCGGGCGGCGAACAGCGACGCCTCGTTGACCAGGTTGGCCAGGTCGGCACCGGAGAAACCAGGGGTGCCGCGAGCAATGACCGCCGGGTTGACGTTCTCGCCAATCGGCACCTTGCGCATGTGGACCTTGAGGATCTGCTCACGCCCACGGATGTCCGGCAGGCCGACCACCACCTGGCGGTCGAAGCGGCCCGGGCGCAGCAGCGCCGGGTCGAGTACGTCCGGACGGTTGGTGGCGGCGATGACGATGATGCCATCGTTCATCTCGAAGCCATCCATCTCGACCAGCAGCTGGTTGAGGGTCTGCTCACGCTCGTCGTGACCGCCGCCCATGCCGGCGCCACGGTGGCGACCGACGGCATCGATTTCGTCGATGAAGATGATGCAGGGGGCGTGCTTCTTCGCCTGCTCGAACATGTCGCGCACACGGCTGGCACCGACACCGACGAACATTTCAACGAAGTCGGAACCCGAGATAGTGAAGAACGGCACTTTGGCTTCACCGGCGATGGCCTTGGCCAGCAGGGTCTTACCGGTACCAGGTGGGCCCACCATCAGCACGCCACGCGGGATACGGCCACCCAAGCGCTGGAACTTGCCCGGATCGCGCAGGAACTCGACCAGCTCGCCGACCTCTTCCTTGGCCTCGTCGCAACCCGCGACGTCAGCCAGCGTGGTCTTGACCTGGTCTTCGGAGAGCAGGCGCGCCTTGCTCTTGCCAAAGCTCATCGGGCCGCCTTTACCGCCGGCACCGCCCTGCATCTGGCGCATGAAGAACATGAACACGGCGATGATCACCAGGATCGGGAAGCTCGCCACCAGCAACTGAGTCCAGATGCTCTGCTGCTCGGGCTGCTTGCCCTCGACGGTCACGTGGTTGTCAACCAGGTCGCCGATCAGGCCGTTGTCGGTGATGGCCGGACGCACGGTCTTGAAGTTGTCGCCGTCGGTGCGCTTGCCGGTAATGATGTAGCCGTCGACGGTCACGCGCTCGACCTTGCCATCCTTGACCTGCTGGATGAAGTCGGAATAGTTGAGGGTCTGCGGCTCGTTAGGGCTGGAGAAGTTGTTCATCACCGTCACCAGGACGGCGGCGATGATCAACCACAGGATCAGATTCTTTGCCATGTCGTTCAATTCGCTACCCTCTGAGGCCGGCGCACGACGCAGCCGTGCCTCGCATGATATTCATCGCCCTAACTTACTACATTACCTACGCAACCGCAGGCACCGTCTGTAACCCTTTGTGAAAGCTAGACTACACGAAGTTCGGACAATCCAGACGGGGCGGCTGATTGGAATTAACTATCGACCACCCCGCAGTACGCCTTTCATGCCCCTTTGAAACCCTTGCCCAACAGGTACTGTTCACGGGAGCGATCCCGCGAGGACGATGGCTTGCGCATCTGCACCTTGTCGAACTTGCTGCGCACGTCCTTCAGGTACATGTCGAAACCTTCGCCCTGGAAAATCTTGATCAGGAAATCCCCGCCCGGCTTGAGCACGCGGGTTGCCAGATCCAGAGCCAGCTCACAGAGGAACATGGCGCGCGGCATGTCCACCGCGGGCGTACCACTCATATTGGGGGCCATATCGGAAATCACAAGGTCTACGTGCGAATCGCCGACCGCTGCCAGGATCTGCTGCAACACTTCGTCCTGGGTGAAGTCCCCCTGGATGAAGGTCACGTCCGGGATCGAGTCCATTTCCAGGATGTCCGAGGCGATCAACCGCCCTTGGCCACCAATCAGACGACTGGTCACCTGCGACCAGCCACCTGGCGCTGCGCCGAGGTCGATCACGCTCATGCCGGGACGGATCAGGCGGTCTTTCTCCTGGATCTCCAGCAGTTTGTAGCTCGCACGCGAGCGGTAGCCATCCTTCTGCGCCTGTTTCACAAAAGGGTCGTTGAAATGCTCGCGCAGCCAGTTTGCGCTGCTTTTGGAACGTTGTACCACGGGGCACCTCGATGATATGCGTCGTGTTTGACTGGGCGGAGCCAGGGGCCCTCGGGTAAAATGCCCGTCAATTTTACAGAATCAGACGAAAAGGGTCAGATTATGCCGCTCAATAACGAGCAGAAGAAGCAATACAAGTCCATTGGTCATGACCTGAAGCCGGTCCTGATCGTTGCTGGCAACGGTGTGAACGAAGGCGTCGCCGCCGAACTGGAGCGCGCCCTGGCCGATCACGAGCTGATCAAGGTCGAAATCCGTTCGGAAGACCGTGAAGAGCGCGCCGCCGCGATCGCCGAACTGTGCAAGGTCGGCCGCGCCGAGCTGGTGCAGACCATCGGCAAGAAAGCGCTGATCTACCGCAAGAACCCACAGCCGAACAAGCAGCTGTCCAACATCCACCGCTTCAAGTAAGGGTGGAGCCGATCAGTGGCGCGCCTTGCGCGCCCTGACCGGAACTGGCTGGGCCACCAGCACGATGCCGGAAAAACCCAGCACCAAGAAGCAGAACATCTGCCAGCGTTCACCCACGGAAATACCGTAGCGCAGCGTGTAGTAGCTGACACAGGCAGCAAAGCCAAGCAGCAACATCTGCCCACGGAACTGCCGCCACCAGGCCGCCAGGCCGTCCACCCTCGCCAATACCGCCAGCTGGGTCAACAGCCCGAGCATCGCCACGCCGATCAACCAGCGGTCGATCTGCCCGGCCACATCATGCACCAGCAGCGGCGCAAGGCCACTGACCTTGAGCGCCGGCACCAGCCCCACATGGAACACCCACAGGCCACCGACCCAGAATACCTGGGCCAGTTGCCAGAGGATCCCCTCGAGGGATGGCGCCCGCAGGCGCCGGTCAGATGTGCTTGACTTCGACAATCTCGTACTCGACCGTGCCACTTGGCGTCTTGACGACGACGATGTCACCTTCTTCCTTGCCGATGATGGCACGGGCAATTGGCGCACCCGCCGAGAGCTTGCCCTTCTTGATGTCGGCTTCGTCCTCGCCGACGATCTGGTAGGTCACCTGATCGCCGGTCTCGGTGTTTTCCAGGTCCACGGTGGTCCCGAAAATCACCTTGCCGGTGTGAGCGATAGTGGTCACGTCGATCACCACCGAGTTCTGCAGGCGGCCTTCGATATCACGGATACGCGCCTCGACCATGCCTTGCTCTTCGCGGGCGGCATGGTATTCGGCGTTTTCCTTGAGGTCACCCAGCTCACGGGCCTCACCGATCGCTTGGCTCAGGCGCGGGCGCTCGGTCTTGCTCAGGAACAGGTGCTCCTCTTCCAGGGCGCGAGCGCCCTGGACGGTCATCGGGTACTTGGTAATGCTCATGCTTTAAGTCCTGCATGCAGATCCTGCAAGCGACGAACGGTCTTTTCAGGGCCGAATTTCAGCGCTTCGCAGATGGCTTCACCGGCCGCAATGGTAGTGGTGCAGTAAATCTTGTGCTGCAGCGCATTGCGACGAATCGAGTACGAGTCGGCGATCGACTGGCGGCCTTCGGTGGTGTTGATGATCAGCGACACTTCGTCGTTCTTGATCATGTCGACCACGTGCGGACGACCTTCGGTCACCTTGTTAACGCGACGCACCTTCAGGCCAGCAGCCTCGATGATCTTGGCGGTGCCAGCAGTGGCGACCACTTCGAAGCCCAGGGCGATCAGGTCGCGGGCAACGCCAGCCACTTGTGGCTTGTCGTCGTCACGCACGCTGATGAACGCGGTACCGCCGGTCGGCAGCACTTCGCTGGCGCCCATCTGGGCCTTGGCGAAGGCTTCACCGAAGCTGTCACCGACGCCCATCACTTCACCGGTCGATTTCATCTCAGGGCCGAGGATCGGGTCAACCCCTGGGAACTTGGCGAACGGGAATACCGCTTCCTTGACGCTGTAGAAGTTCGGGATGATTTCCTGGGTGAAGCCCAGCTCTTTCAGGGTTTTGCCGGCCATGACACGGGCGGCGATCATCGCCAGCGAGGTGCCGATGCACTTGGAAACGAACGGCACGGTACGCGAAGCGCGCGGGTTGACTTCGATCACGTAGATCTTGTCGCCCTGCAGGGCCAGCTGCACGTTCATCAGGCCAACCACGCCCAGTTCCAGGGCCATCTTCTTGACCTGGTCGCGAACCTGGTCCTGCACGTCCTGGCTCAGCGAGTAAGGCGGCAGCGAGCACGCCGAGTCACCCGAGTGAACGCCGGCCTGCTCGATGTGCTGCATGATCGCGCCGATGACCACGTCGGTGCCGTCGCACACCGCATCCACGTCCATCTCGATGGCGCAGTTGAGGAAGTGGTCGAGCAGTACCGGGCTGTCGTTGGACACCTGCACCGCTTCACGCAGGTAGCGTTTCAGCTCGTCCAGCTCGTAGACGATTTCCATGGCACGGCCGCCCAGTACGTAGGACGGACGCACCACCAGCGGGTAACCGATCTTGCCAGCGGCAACGATGGCTTCGTCTTCGCTGCGCACGGTGGCGTTTGGCGGCTGCAGCAGGCTCAGGCGCTGAACCATCTGCTGGAAGCGCTCGCGGTCTTCGGCGCGGTCGATGGCGTCAGGGCTGGTGCCGATGATCGGCACGCCAGCTTCTTCCAGGGCGCGAGCCAGTTTCAGCGGGGTCTGGCCGCCGTAGTGGACGATGACGCCCTTCGGCTTCTCGACGCGGCAGACTTCCAGCACGTCTTCCAGGGTCAGCGGCTCGAAGTACAGGCGGTCGGAGGTGTCGTAGTCGGTGGAGACGGTTTCCGGGTTGCAGTTGACCATGATGGTCTCGTAACCGTCTTCACGCAGGGCCAGTGCCGCGTGCACGCAGCAGTAGTCGAACTCGATGCCCTGGCCGATACGGTTAGGGCCACCACCGAGGATCATGATCTTGTCACGGGTCGACGGGTTGGCCTCGCACTCTTCCTCATAGGTCGAGTACAGGTAGGCGGTGTCGGTGGCGAACTCGGCGGCGCAGGTGTCGACGCGCTTGTACACCGGGAACACTTCCAGCTTGTGACGATGACGGCGCAGGTTCTTGTCGGTGATACCCAGCAGCTTGGCCAGACGCTGGTCGGAGAAGCCCTTGCGCTTGAGGCGCAGCATGTAGTCCTTGTCGATCGCCGACAGGGCCAGGGTTTTGACCTTCTCTTCTTCCTTGATCAGATCTTCCATCTGCACCAGGAACCACATGTCGATGCCGGTCAGCGCGAAGATTTCTTCGCAGCTCATGCCCGAACGCATGGCGTCGGCCACGTACCAGATACGCTCGGCGCCCGGCACGGTCAGCTCGCGCTTGAGGATGCTGGCAGCCTCAGGGCTGGCCAGGTCGACTTTCGGGTCGAGGCCGCAGGCGCCTACTTCCAGGCCGCGCAGGGCTTTCTGCAGGGATTCCTGGAAGGTACGGCCGATGGCCATGACTTCACCCACGGATTTCATCTGGGTGGTCAGACGGGCGTCGGCTTTCGGGAATTTCTCGAAGGCGAAGCGTGGCAGCTTGGTGACGACGTAGTCGATCGACGGTTCGAACGACGCCGGGGTACGGCCGCCGGTGATGTCGTTCTGCAGCTCGTCGAGGGTGTAACCAATGGCCAGCTTGGCGGCGATCTTGGCGATCGGGAAGCCGGTGGCCTTGGAAGCCAGGGCAGACGAACGCGATACGCGCGGGTTCATCTCGATCACGACCATGCGGCCAGTGTTCGGGCAGATACCGAACTGCACGTTGGAACCGCCGGTTTCAACACCGATCTCACGCAGCACCGCCAGCGAGGCGTTGCGCATGATCTGGTATTCCTTGTCGGTCAGGGTCTGCGCTGGAGCAACGGTGATCGAGTCACCGGTGTGCACGCCCATCGGGTCGAAGTTTTCGATCGAGCAGACGATGATGCAGTTGTCCTTTTTGTCGCGGACCACTTCCATCTCGTACTCTTTCCAGCCGATCAGCGATTCGTCGATCAGCAGCTCTTTGGTCGGCGACAGGTCCAGACCGCGGGTGCAGATTTCTTCGAACTCTTCACGGTTGTAGGCGATACCGCCGCCGGTGCCACCCATGGTGAAGGACGGGCGAATGATGCACGGGAAGCCAAGCTTCTCGAGCACCGCGTTGGCCTCTTCCATGCTGTGGGCGATACCGGAGCGCGGGCACTCCAGGCCGATGTCTTTCATGGCCTTGTCGAAGCGCGAACGGTCTTCGGCCTTGTCGATGGTGTCGGCGTTGGCACCGATCATCTCCACGCCGAACTTCTCCAGAACGCCGTGGCGCTCCAGGTCCAGGGCGCAGTTCAGTGCAGTCTGGCCACCCATGGTCGGCAGGACGGCGTCAGGGCGCTCTTTCTCGATGATCTTGGCCACCGACTGCCATTTGATCGGCTCGATGTAGGTAGCGTCGGCCATGGCCGGGTCGGTCATGATGGTGGCCGGGTTGGAGTTCACCAGGATGACGCGGAAACCTTCCTCGCGCAGGGCCTTACAGGCCTGGGCGCCGGAATAGTCGAATTCGCAGGCCTGGCCGATCACGATCGGGCCAGCGCCGAGAATCAGGATGCTTTTGATGTCTGTACGTTTTGGCATGGTTGTCACTCAAATCCGCGGGTCAGTCGGCAAGCCGTCTTGAACAATCTGGGTCAGGCGCTTCCGGGCGCGGCACATGCCGCCCCGGGGCCTTGCAGCAGGATGCTCAGCGGCGCTTGGCCATGGCATCGATGAAACGATCGAACAGTGGCGCGACGTCGGTCGGGCCTGGGCTCGCTTCAGGGTGGCCCTGGAAGCTGAACGCGCTCTTGTCGGTGCGCTCGATACCCTGCAGGGTGCCGTCGAACAGCGACTTGTGGATGGCGCGTACGTTAGCCGGCAGAGTGGTTTCGTCAACGGCGAAACCGTGGTTCTGGCTGGTGATCATGACCACGCCGGTGTCCAGGTCCTGGACCGGGTGGTTGGCACCGTGGTGACCGTGGCCCATCTTCATGGTCTTGGCGCCGGAGGCCAGGGCCAGCAGCTGGTGGCCGAGGCAGATGCCGAACACCGGGATCTCGGTGTCGAGGATCTCTTTGATCGCCTGGATGGCGTAGTCGCATGGCTCGGGATCGCCAGGGCCGTTGGACAGGAACACGCCATCGGGGTTGAGCGCGAGCACTTCGCTGGCCGGGGTTTGCGCCGGCACCACGGTCACGCGGCAGCCGCGGGCAACCAGCATGCGCAGGATGTTCAACTTGACGCCGTAGTCGAAGGCGACCACGTGGTACGGCAGGTCGGCGGCTTCGAGGGTCGGGTGGCTGTCGGTTTTCAGCTCCCACACGCTGGAGCGCCACTCGTAGCGCTCTTTGGTGGAAACAACCTTGGCCAGGTCCATGCCCTTCAGGCCCGGGAAGGCGCGGGCAGCGGCGATGGCCTGCTCTTCGGTGATGTTGTCACCGGCGAGGATGCAGCCGTTCTGAGCGCCTTTTTCACGCAGGATACGGGTCAGGCGACGGGTGTCGATGCCAGCGATGGCGACGACATTGTTGGCCTTGAGGTAGTCAGGCAGCGACTGGGTGTTACGCCAGTTGCTGGCCAGCAGCGGCAGGTCACGGATGACCAGGCCGGCGGACCAGACGCGGTTCGACTCGGCGTCTTCCGGCGTGGTGCCGGTGTTGCCGATGTGCGGGTAGGTCAGGGTAACGATTTGCTGGGCATAGGAAGGGTCTGTAAGGATTTCCTGGTAGCCGGTCATAGCAGTGTTGAACACCACCTCACCAACGGTCTGACCGTCGGCACCGATGGCTTCACCGCGAAAAATACTGCCGTCGGCAAGGGCGAGTATGGCTGGCTTTGTCAAGAAGACCTCCCGTAGATCAAGCATGAAAGGGCGATCGCAGGTTGCAAAAAAGCGGAGTGACGTATGGACACGTCACCCCGCTTTCATGTGCTGAATTCAATTCGCTGCGCGCTTTTAGTGGACACACTAAAGCTGTAGCTTACAGAAAAGTGCGTTTTGGGTCTACCGCAGATGTGCCTCTAAAACACATGAATGCGACAGACTGACTTCGGCGACGACCTCTTCGCGGGTAAACCCGCTCCCACAGGGACCGCGCGCACCTTCAGCCCTGCGCCATCTCTGTGGGAGCGGGTTTACCCGCGAAGAAACCAACGCCGCGCTAACGGCTCAACGCAGCTCGAGCACATCCTGCATGTCGTACAGCCCAGGCTCACGCCCATCCAGCCACAGCGCGGCACGTACCGCACCCTTGGCGAAGGTCATGCGGCTCGACGCCTTGTGGGTGATCTCCAGGCGCTCACCCTCGGCGGCGAACAGCACGGTGTGATCACCGACCACATCGCCAGCACGCACCGTGGCAAAACCGATGGTCTTGCGGTCACGGGCGCCGGTCTGGCCTTCACGGCCATAGACCGCGACTTCCTGCAGGTCGCGCCCCAGTGCATTGGCGACCACTTCACCCATGCGCAGCGCGGTACCCGAAGGTGCATCGACCTTGTGCCGGTGGTGCGCCTCGATGATCTCGATATCCACATCATCACCCAGCACCCGGGCTGCCATGTCCAGCAGCTTGAGGCTCAGGTTGACGCCCACGCTGAAGTTGGCGGCGAAGACGATCGGGATCTCCCTGCCCGCCTCGGCCAGTTGCTCTTTCTCTTCCGGCGTGAAACCGGTGGTACCGATGACCATGGCCTTGCCCGCCTTGCGGCAGAACGCCAGGTTCTTCAGGGTCACCGAAGGGTGGGTGAAGTCGATCAGCACATCGAACTCGTCGACCACCTTGGCCAGGTCGTCGCAGATCGTCACGCCGATCCGGCCCAGGGCCGCCAGCTCACCGGCATCGGCCCCGACCAGCGAGCTGTCGGGACGATCGATCGCCGCCGTCAGGCCTGCCTGTGGCGCCTGTTGCTGCACCGCCTCGACGAGGGTCTTGCCCATCCGCCCTGCCGCGCCCATCACTGCAATACGTCGCATAGCCTGTTCCTTCTCAGAGATCGCCGAAGAAGCGCTTCACGCCTTCGAACCAGCCACTGGCCTTGGGCGAGTGGGAGCTGTCGCCCTCGAGGGAGTCACGCAGCTCTTCGAGCAGCTCGCGTTGGCGACGGCTGAGGTTGACCGGGGTTTCCACCGCCACACGGCACAGCAGGTCACCCGCCGCACCGCCACGCACCGGCGCCACACCCTTGCCGCGCAGGCGGAACTGCTTGCCGGTCTGGGTGCCTTCCGGGATCTTCAACTTCACGCGACCATCCAGGGTCGGCACTTCCAGCTCGCCGCCCAGGGCTGCGTCGGTGTAGCTGATCGGCACTTCGCAGTACAGGTGCTTGCCGTCGCGCTGGAAGATGCCGTGCTCACGCACGCTGACCACCACGTACAGGTCGCCGGTCGGGCCGCCATGAGCACCCGCCTCGCCTTCGCCGGACAGGCGAATGCGGTCGCCGGTATCGACGCCAGCCGGCACCTTGACCGACAAGGTCTTGTATTCCTCGACACGGCCTTCGCCATGGCAGGAATTGCAAGGGTCGGTGATGATCTTGCCCTGGCCATGGCAGCGCGGGCAGGTCTGCTGCACCGAGAAGAAGCCCTGCTGCATGCGCACCTGGCCGATACCGCCACAGGTCGGGCAGGTCGACGGGGTCGAGCCCTTCTTGGCGCCCGAGCCGTCACACGGCGCGCAGTTGACCAGGGTAGGCACGCGAATGCTGACCGTGGTGCCACGCACCGCTTCTTCAAGATTCAGCTCAAGGGTGTAGCGCAGGTCGCTGCCGCGCTGAGCGCCGCCACGCGAGCCACCACGGCCGCCACCAAAGAAGTCACTGAAGACATCGCCGAAGATGTCGGAGAAGTTGGCGCCGCCGAAGCCCGCACCACCGCCACCCATGCTCGGGTCGACGCCGGCGTGGCCGTACTGGTCGTACGCCGCGCGCTTGCTGGCATCAGACAACACTTCGTAGGCCTCGTTGGCCTCCTTGAAGCTGTCTTCCGACGCCTTATCACCGGGGTTGCGGTCCGGGTGGTACTTCATCGCCAGGCGGCGATAGGCCTTCTTGAGATCACCTTCGCTGGCGCCTCGCTCGACACCCAGGACCTCATAAAAATCACGCTTTGCCATAGGTCATTTGCACTCTTGTGGGCGTTCGGCACACGGTGCGCAATCATTGCGTCGTGCCGTCAGCACCTGCCGCCATACGCGAATGCGCCCAGACAGATGCTGTAAATAATTCTCGTGTTCCAGACACGCCAACGCGGGAGCAAGCCCCCGCGCGGCGACATCCTACCAGCTCACCGGCAAACGCCGTTGAGCTGGCCGACAACGTGCAGGCATTACTGCTTGTTGTTGTCTTTCACTTCTTCGAACTCGGCGTCAACCACGTCATCGTGCTTGGCTTCCGGCTCGGCTTGCTGCTGGGCGCCGCCCTGCGGCTGCTCGGCCTGCTCTGCGTACATCTTCTGAGCAACCGGCGCGGAGACCTTGGACAGCTCCTCGACCTTGGCGTCGATGGCAGCCTTGTCGTCGCCTTTGACGGCGGCTTCCAGGGCAACCACGGCAGCCTCGATGGCAGTCTTCTCTTCGGCAGTGACCTTGTCACCGGCCTCATTGACCATCTTGCGGGTCGAGTGAACCAGCGCGTCACCCTGGTTACGGGCTGCGGCCAGCTCTTCGAACTTACGGTCTTCCTCGGCATTGGCCTCGGCGTCACGCACCATTTTCTCGATCTCTTCGTCGGACAGACCGGAGTTGGCCTTGATCACGATCGACTGAGCCTTGCCGGTGGCCTTGTCTTTGGCGCCGACGTGCAGGATGCCGTTGGCGTCGATGTCGAAGGTCACTTCAATTTGTGGCACGCCGCGTGGTGCTGGCGGAATGTCAGCCAGGTCGAACTTGCCCAGCGACTTGTTCTGCGAAGCTTGCTTGCGCTCGCCCTGCAGTACGTGGATGGTCACGGCGCCCTGGTTGTCGTCGGCGGTCGAGAACACCTGCGACTTCTTGGTCGGGATGGTGGTGTTCTTCTCGATCAGCGCGGTCATCACGCCACCCATGGTTTCGATACCCAGGGTCAGCGGGCTGACGTCCAGCAGCAGTACGTCTTTGACGTCACCGGCCAGTACGGCGCCCTGGATGGCAGCACCCATGGCCACGGCTTCGTCCGGGTTGACGTCCTTGCGCGCTTCTTTACCGAAGAAGTCGGCAACGGCTTTCTGCACCATCGGCATACGGGTCTGGCCACCGACCAGAATCACGTCGTCGATCTTGCTGGCGTCGATGCCGGCGTCTTTCAGAGCGATGCGGCATGGCTCGATGGTACGGCTGACCAGGTCTTCGACCAGCGACTCCAGCTTGGCGCGGGAGATCTTCACGTTCAGGTGCTTAGGACCGGTGGCATCTGCAGTGATGTACGGCAGGTTGACGTCGGTCGACTGAGCCGAGGACAGCTCGATCTTGGCCTTTTCAGCGGCTTCTTTCAGGCGCTGCAGGGCCAGCGGATCGTTCTTCAGGTCCATGCCGGACTCTTTCTTGAACTCGTCGACGAGGTAGTCGATCAGGCGCATGTCGAAGTCTTCGCCACCCAGGAAGGTGTCGCCGTTGGTGGCCAGTACTTCGAACTGGTGCTCACCGTCGACTTCGGCGATTTCAATGACCGATACGTCGAAGGTACCACCACCGAGGTCATAGACGATGACGGTATGGTCGCCCTTGCCCTTGTCCATGCCGTAGGCCAGCGCGGCGGCGGTCGGCTCGTTGATGATACGTTTTACGTCCAGACCAGCGATGCGGCCGGCATCTTTGGTCGCCTGACGCTGGCTGTCGTTGAAGTAGGCCGGAACGGTGATGACCGCTTCGGTGACTGGCTCGCCGAGGTAGTCTTCGGCGGTCTTCTTCATCTTTTTCAGGACTTCGGCGCTGATCTGCGGCGGAGCCATCTGCTTGCCGGAAGCCTCTACCCAGGCGTCACCATTGTTGGCCTTGACGATCTTGTAAGGCACCAGCTTGATGTCTTTCTGCACGACCTCTTCTTCGAAACGGCGGCCGATCAGGCGCTTCACCGCGAACAGGGTGTTGTGCGGGTTGGTGACTGCCTGGCGCTTGGCCGACTGACCAACCAGGATCTCGCCGTCGTTGGCGTAGGCGATGATCGAAGGCGTGGTACGCGCGCCTTCGGCGTTCTCGATGACTTTGGCGGTGCCGTTTTCCAGCACGGAGACGCAGGAGTTGGTGGTCCCCAGGTCGATACCGATGATTTTGCCCATGTTAACTCTCCCGAAACTTGAATTTGGTCGCAGCGACTACACAAGACGACTGCGGAAATACTTGAGTGCTTGACACCTAGATGGGGATGCCCAGCAGGATTTCAAGCCTTCTCGTTGATAGATGGCTGAGCTACCGCCGGCGCCTTGCTGACCACCACCATGGCGGGGCGCAGCAGACGGCCGTTGAGCAGGTAACCCTTCTGGAACACGTTCAGCACGCTGTTCGGCTCGACGTCGGCGCTTTCCTGCATGGCCATCGCCTGATGGTGCTCGGCGTTGAACGGCTGGCCGTGCGGGTCGATGGCTTCGAGGTTGTAGCGCTTGAGGGTGTCCTGGAACATCTTCAGGGTCAGCTCGATGCCTTCGCGCATTGGCTTGATGCTTTCGTCGTCGGGATTGGACAGCTCCAGACCACGCTCCAGGCTGTCGATGATCGGCAGCAGGTCGCCGGCGAACTTCTCCAGGGCGAACTTGTGAGCCTTCTCGACATCCTGTTCAGCGCGGCGACGGACGTTCTGCAAGTCGGCAGCGACGCGCAGGGATTGATCCTTGGCGGCGGCCAGCTGCTCCTCGAGCTCCAGAACGCGGGCGTCGGCAGTAGCTGCAACGGCCTCTTCGGGGTTCAGGTTCTTTTCATCCAGCTGTTCGTCAGCCATTGGGTATCTCCTCCACAATTTCTGTTGTGCGAGCCAGGCTCGCCTTGTCTTGCCGGCTATATGGGGTCGGAAAAACCAGGTTCAAGGGCTGCGAGGGAAATCCACATTCATCAGCCGGGCATTGTCAGACCTGCAAAAAGCACTGTATAAATATCCAGACAACATCTTCGGGAGCCGCCCACATGCTGGTGCACCTGTCCATTCACAACTACGCCATCGTCGAACACCTCGACCTCGAACTCGCCCGCGGCATGTCCGTCATCACTGGCGAAACCGGGGCCGGCAAATCGATCATGCTCGACGCCCTCGGCCTGGCGCTGGGCGATCGTGCCGATAGTGGCGTGGTACGCCCAGGCGCAGACAAGGCGGACATCCTCGCCACCTTCGATCTGGTGGACATCCCCGAGGCCCATGGCTGGCTCGCCGAACGCGACCTCGAGAGCGACGGGCCCTGCATCCTGCGCCGAGTGATCACCGCCGAAGGCCGCAGCCGCGGCTACATCAATGGCACGCCCTGCCCGCTCGGTGACCTCAAGGCCCTGGGCGAGCTGCTGATCGACATCCACAGCCAGCACGAACATCAGTCCCTGCTCAAAACCGACACCCACCGCCGCCTGGTGGACGAGTATGCCGGCGCCATCGACCTCGCTCGCCAGGTACAGCTTGCAGCCAAGCGCTGGAACCAGACCCGCCAGGAGCTCGAGCGCCTGAGCAACTCCGGCGACGAGCAGCGCGCACGCCACCAGCTGCTGAGCTACCAGCTCGAAGAACTGGACAACCTCGGGCTCGGCGAAAACGAGCTGGAGCTGCTGGAGCAGGAACACAAGAACCTGACCAACGCCGAGGCGCTGTTCGGCATCTGCCGCCAGGTTATCGACCAGTGCAGCGAAAGCGACTCGGGCAACGTACTCAGCGCCCTGACCGTCAGCCTCAACCGCCTCACGGCAGTCAGCAATGCTCCCAGAGCCCTGGGCGAGGCGGTCAACCTGATCGCCAGCGCGCAAATCCAGGTGGAAGAAGCCGTCGGTGAACTGAACCGCTTCCTCGACAACTTCGATGCCGACCCGCTGCGCCTGCAGGCACTCGAAGAGCGCCTCGACACTATCTATACCCTCGCCCGCAAGCACCGCGTGCACCCCACCGAGCTGCCGCAGCTGCAGCAGCGTCTGATGGAAGAGATCGAAGGCCTGAACGCCAGCGATGAATCGATCGAGCGCCTCGGCGAAGAGCTGGCAGCCTTTGCCCAACACTATAAAGAGCGGGCCCGCGAACTGAGCGCCCTGCGTGAACAGGCCGCCAAACAGCTTGCCACCGCTGTGGAGCAGGAAATCCAACGCTTGGGCATGCCGGGCGGGCGCTTCAGCATCGCGCTTACCCCCTTCGACAATGGTGACCTCTCACCCCACGGGCTGGAGCAGATCGAACTGCTGGTCAGCGCCAACCCGGGGCAGCCGCTCAAGGCCTTGGCCAAAGTAGCCTCGGGCGGTGAGCTGTCGCGTATCAGCCTGGCAATCCAGGTGATCACCGCACAGACCTCGCGCATCCCCACGCTGGTGTTCGACGAAGTGGACGTCGGTATCGGCGGCCCCACCGCCGAGATCGTCGGCCAGTTGCTGCGCCGCCTGGGTGAGCGCGGCCAGGTACTGACCGTGACCCACCTGCCGCAGGTAGCGGCGCAGGGGCACCACCACCTGTTCGTGCACAAGGTGCGCAACAGCGACACCACCCACACCGCCGTGGCCAGCCTGGCCAAGCGCGAGCGCGTCGAAGAAGTGGCGCGAATGCTCGGCGGCATCGACCTGACCAAAGAATCGCTGGCTCATGCCCGCAAGATGGTAGTGACCAGCAAAACTTGAGGTCGCCCGCTCCTACTCCCCCTCAACCACTTCTTAGAAAGCACAAAGGCGACCCGAAGGTCGCCTTTGTCGTCAGTAACGAGCTTAATCGTTACTTCTTTTTACGCACATAGAGGACCAGATTGTGGTCCACCAGCTCGAAGCCGTGCTCGGCAACGATCTCTTTCTGGCGCTTCTCAATTTCGGCATCGAAGAATTCAATGACTTCACCGCTGTCCACGTTGACCATGTGGTCGTGGTGCTTGCCATCCGCCAACTCGAACACCGCATGGCCGCCATCGAAGTTGTGACGCTCCACCAGGCCAGCCGCTTCGAACTGAGTCAGCACGCGGTACACGGTCGCCAGGCCGACATCTTCGCCAGCTTCCATCAGTGCCTTGTAGACATCCTCCGCACTCATGTGACGCTGCTCGGCGGAGTCGAGCATCTGAAGAATCTTGACTCGAGGCAGGGTTACCTTGAGGCCCGCTTTGCGCAATTCGCTATTTTCAACCATGGTCAGCTTTCTCGCCGATGCTGCTTCGCAGCTTCTCTTAATACGGGTATGATCGGGGTTTACGTTGTCCAGCCAAGATAGTGGAAGTCGCCCACCGATGCAAAACACCAAGCTCTTGCTAACCAGCCTCACCCTAGTGGGACTGCTCGCACTCGCCGGTTGCTCGTTTCCCGGGGTTTACAAAATCGACATCCAGCAGGGCAATGTCGTCACGCAGGACATGATAGACCAATTACGCCCGGGAATGACCCGCCGGCAAGTAAGGTTTATCATGGGCAATCCGCTGATCCAGGACCCCTTCCACACCAATCGGTGGGACTATCTGTACAGCCTGCAGCCTGGTGGCGGTCAGCGTCAGCAAGAGCGCATGAGCATTTTCTTCAACGAGAGCGACCAACTGGTCAGCCTGGCCGGCGACTTCATGCCTGGCGTCAGCCGCGACCAGGAAATCCTTGGCGGCAGCGGCGATACCACGGTCAGCCCGGCGCACCAGCCAAGCCAGCAACCGGAAAAACCGGCCAAGCCAGGCTCGCTGGAAGAGACACTGCAAAAAGAGATCGACACCATCGAGACCACCCCGGTCCCGACGCCAGCACCGCTGGACACCTCGCCGCAATAACCGCAGGCGACAACGAAAAAGCCCGGACATTGTCCGGGCTTTTTATTGGGCGACTGCCTGGCAGGCTTCAGTGACAGCCAACGCCTCAGGCATTCAACTGCTTGGCACGCTCGCAGAACGCATCGACCATGGTATTGGCAGCCTGATTGAACAGCGGCCCCAAGGTTGCGCGCACCAACGCACCGGCATAGTCGAACGACAGATCGAGGCTGATCTTGCAGGCCTTCTCGCCCAGGGGCTTGAACACCCACAAGCCATGCAGCTGGGAGAACGGCCCCTCTTCAAGGTTCATTTCGATCGACTGCCCCGGCACCAGCACATTGCGCGTGACGAAGTGCTGGCTGATGCCACCCTTGGCCACCTCCAGCCTGGCGCGCATGTGCGTGTCGCTGCTCTCGATCACCGTCGAGGCCGAGCACCAAGGCAAAAACGCCGGGTAGCTGGCCACATCGTTGACCAGGTCGTAGAGCGCCTGGGCAGGGTAAGGCAGCAGGGCGGAGCGTTGAATATGGGTAGTCATCCAGGCGTCACTTCCAAACGGGACGGCAGCGCTACATAGCGCCTCGAATACGATTCTGTTGATCAGAGCAAGGGCAGTATTGTCCGGGATTCACACAACAGGCTCAAGCGCACCTAAACCCCATAGCCGAGGACGCGGCGACTCCCTATAATGCCGCCCCTATGGCTAAGCAAAAGAAACATCCGACCGGGACCATCGCGCAAAACAAAAAGGCGCGACACGATTACTTCATCGAACACAAGTTCGAGGCCGGGCTGGTCCTGTCCGGTTGGGAAGTAAAGAGCCTGCGGGCCGGCAAGGCGCACCTGACCGACAGCTACGTGCTGCTCAAGGATGGCGAAGCCTGGCTGTTCGGCAGCCACATCACCCCGCTGACCACCGCCAGCACCCACGTCATCGCCGACCCGATCCGCACGCGCAAGCTGCTGCTGAACAAGCGCGAGCTTGAGCGCCTCGAAGCGGCCGTGGCGCAGAAGGGCTATACCTGCGTGGCGATGTCGCTGTACTGGAGCAAGCACCTGATCAAGTGCGAGATCGCACTCGGCAAGGGCAAGAAGGAATTCGACAAGCGCGACACCGTGCGCGAACGCGATTCCAACCGCGAGCTGCAGCGCACCATGCGCAACAAGGGCAAGGAAGAGTAATCCGCCTTTCGACCGCGGTGCCTGCTTCGCGGGGGATACCCCCTCCCACCCGCAGGGGGGGGGATAAGAATAGGGGCCCAACAAGTTGGGGGGGGGGGTGACCCCGCTGCCCA
>NZ_JBDJLM010000041.1:0-47555 GCF_039673365.1 Pseudomonas sp. TWI923
GAACGCCCGCCCCCACGCGGCCCCCCGCTTACCTCGTGGGTGGGGGCTTGCCCCGCGATAGGGCCTACACCATCGCCAATCGCTGCTTGCGCGTCGGCGCAGCAAACGCCTGGTCAATCGCCTGCAAGTCCGCCTCGGTCAGCACCAGGTCCTGCGCCGCTGCATTCAAGCGCACATGCGCCGGGCTCACGGCCTTGGGAATCGCAATCACCCCTTCGCCACGCGTGACCCATGCCAGGCTCACCTGCGCCGGCGTCGCAGCATGACGCGCAGCAATTTCAGCCAGTACCGGGTGATGCAGCAGTCGCCCGGCCTGGGCCAGTGGGCAGTAAGCCATGGTCGGCAGCTGCTGCTGGCGGCTCCAAGGCAGCAGGTCGAACTCGATGCCACGCTCGGTCGGGTTGTACAGCACCTGGTTGGTGGCGCAGGCCGGGTTGTCCAGCTCCTGCAGGTCATCCAGGTCGAAGTTGGACACGCCCCAGCGGCGGATCTTGCCCTGTTCGATCAAGCGTTCGAAGGCCTCGACGGTCTCCTCGAGCGGGTACTGCCCGCGCCAATGCAGCAGGTACAGGTCGATGCACTCGGTGCCCAGCCGCTTGAGGCTGCGTTCGCACGCCGTCGGCAAGCCGCGCCGGCTGGCGTTGTGCGGGTAGACCTTGCTGACCAGGAATACCTGGTCGCGACGCCCGGCGATAGCCTGGCCGACCACCTGTTCGGCGCCGCCCTCGGCGTACATTTCGGCGGTATCGATCAGGCTCAGGCCCAGGTCGATGCCTTGTTGCAGCGCCGCCACTTCGGCCGCCTTGCTCCCTGGGTCTTCGCCCATGTACCAGGTGCCCTGGCCAATAGTCGGCACGCGGGTTCCCGCCAGATTCACGTAACGCATGTCACCTCCTGTGGATGGGTATGGGTCAGCAGCACGTCGAGCAGCGCCTCGGCGGCCCGTGACAGTTTGTGGTCGGCCAGGGCGATCACGCCGATGCGCCGCTCCACGGTGGGTTCGACCAGCGGCACGCAGCGTGCGCCGAGCTCTTGCATCTGGCCGATGCACAGGGCCGGCACGGCGCTCACGCCCAGGCCGCTGGCGACCATGCGGCCGATGGTCGACAGCTGGTGGCTCTCGAATGCCACCGTCAGCTTGCCGTGCCCGGCCACCAGGTGCTGTTCGAGTAGCAGGCGCACTGCCGACGGCCGTTGCAGGGCGATGAAGTCTTCTGCCAACAGCTCGTGCCAGCGCACCTGGGGTTGGTGGGCGAGGGGCGAGTCGGCGGGCACCACGGCGACGAAACGGTCCATGTACAGCGGGTGGAAGCGTAGCGCTTCGTTGCCGTCGGGCTCGAAACCGATGCCCAGCTCGACGCGGCGGTGGCGCACCAGTTCCAGCACCTGTTCGTTGATCACGTCGTGCACGGTGACGTTCACTTTCGGGTAGCGCTGGCGGAACACTTTCAGCGACTGCGGCAGCAAGTTGCCGGCGAAGGACGGCATGGCCGCCACCGACACCCTGCCCAGTTGCAGGGTGAAGCGCTGGCGCAGCATCTCTTCGGTGTCGTCCCAGTCGGCCAGCAGGCGCCGGGCCAGGGGCAGCAGCACCTCGCCCTCGGGGGTAAGGCTGACGCTGCGGGTGGTGCGGGTGAGCAGGGCGCCGCCGAGGTTGTCCTCCAGCGCCTTGATGGTCAGGCTCAGGGCCGGTTGCGATACATGCAGGTGCTCGCCGGCCTGGGCGAAGCTCTGGTACTTGGCCACGGTGACGAAGGCGCGCAGTTGCTTGACGTTCATGGCTGGCCCTTTGTTTTGCAAAAGTTATCAATCGATGACGAAAACAAAATTAACAAATCAGTCGACTACAGTGAAGATGACCGCACGGTTCCAACAACTACAAAAGGCGACTGAGCATGGCCGGACTGGACAAGCGTGTAGCAACCTACGAAGAGGCCCTGGCAGGCCTGACCGACAACATGACGGTACTGGCCGGCGGCTTCGGCCTGTGCGGCATCCCGGAAAACCTGATCGCCCAGATCAAGCGCCTGGGCGTCAAGGGCCTGACCGTGGTCTCCAACAACTGCGGCGTTGATGGCTTCGGCCTGGGCGTGCTGCTGGAAGACCGGCAGATCCGCAAGATGATCGCCTCCTACGTGGGCGAGAACGCCGAATTCGAACGCCAACTGCTCAGCGGCGAACTGGAAGTGGAACTCACCCCGCAAGGCACCCTGGCCGAGAAAATGCGCGCAGGTGGCGCCGGCATTCCCGCCTTCTATACCGCCACCGGCTACGGCACCCCGGTTGCCGACGGCAAGGAAGTCCGCGAGTTCAAAGGCCGCAAGTACATCCTCGAAGAGTCGATCACCGGCGACTTCGCCATCGTCAAGGGCTGGAAAGCCGACCACTACGGCAACGTGGTGTATCGCAACACCGCGCAGAACTTCAACCCGCTGGCCGCCACCGCCGGCAAGATCACCGTGGTCGAGGTCGAAGAGATCGTCGAGCCCGGCGTGCTGCTGCCCAGTGAGATCCACACCCCGGGCATCTACGTCGACCGGGTCATCGTCGGCACCTTCGAGAAGCGCATCGAAAAGCGCACCGTCAAGGCCTGAGCGCCATCCTCAAGAACAACAAAGAGATCCTGACCATGGCACTGACCCGCGAACAAATGGCCCAACGCGTCGCCCGTGAACTCAAAGACGGCTACTACGTCAACCTCGGTATCGGCATCCCCACCCTGGTGGCCAACTACGTGCCTGCCGACATGGACGTGATGCTGCAGTCGGAAAACGGCCTGCTGGGCATGGGCGAATTCCCCACCGAAGCCACCATCGACGCCGACATGATCAACGCCGGCAAGCAGACCGTCACCGCCCGCCGCGGCGCGTCGATCTTCGACTCGGCGCAATCCTTCGCCATGATCCGTGGCGGCCACGTCGACCTCACCGTGCTCGGCGCCTTTGAAGTGGACGTGGAAGGCAACATCGCCTCGTGGATGATCCCCGGCAAGCTGGTCAAGGGCATGGGCGGCGCCATGGACCTGGTGGCCGGTGCCGACAACATCATCGTCACCATGACCCATGCCTCCAAGGATGGCGAGTCCAAGCTGCTGCCCAAGTGCAGCCTGCCGCTGACCGGCGCCGGTTGCATCCGCAAGGTGCTGACCGACCTGGCCTACCTGGAAATCGAAAACGGTGCCTTCATCCTGCGCGAGACTGCGCCAGGGGTGAGCGTCGAAGAGATCATCGAGAAAACCGCCGGCAAGCTGATCGTGCCGGACGATGTTAAGGAAATGACTTTCTAGTTACCGCTATCACTACCCCTGTGGGAGCGGGTTCACCCGCGAATACGTCGGTACATTCACCGCCGCCTTCGCGGGTAAACCCGCTCCCACAGGGTTTTGCGCGTTGCTTCAGTGTTGAAAATCAAAAAAACAAATAAAAGGAAAACCCCGTGGCCGCTGATATCCAAGACAGCCGCTCCGCCCGCTTTGCCCTGCGCTGCTCCAACTGGGCCGAACGCTGGTTCCCCGACTCCTGGGTGTTCGCCGCCCTGGCCGTGATGCTGGTGTGCCTGGGCGCGCTGGTGATGGGCGGCAAGCCCACCGACACCGCCAAGGCCTTCGGCGATGGCTTCTGGAGCCTGATCCCGTTCACCATGCAGATGGCCTTCGTGGTCATCGGCGGTTATGTGGTGGCCAGCTCGCCACCCGCCGCACGGCTGATCGACCGCCTGGCGCGCCTGCCGAAGAACGGCCGTTCGGCCGTCTGCTGGGTGGCGCTGATCTCGATGCTCGCCTCGTTGCTCAACTGGGGCCTGTCGCTGGTGTTTGGCGGCCTGCTGGTGCGCGCCCTGGCCCGTCGCACCGATTTGAAGATGGATTATCGCGCCGCCGGTGCCGCTGCCTACCTGGGGCTCGGCGCGGTATGGGCACTGGGGCTGTCGTCGTCGGCGGCGCAGTTGCAGGCCAACCCGGCCAGCCTGCCGCCGTCGATCCTGTCCATCACTGGGGTGATCCCGTTCACCGAGACCATCTTCCTCTGGCAGTCCGGGGTCATGCTGGCGGCGCTGGTGATCGTCTCGCTGGTGATCGCCTATGCCACCGCTCCGGGGCCGAACAGCGCGCGCAGTGCGCAAGATTGCGGCGTCGACCCCAGCTTCAGCGCGCCGCCCGTGCCGCAGCGCACGCGCCCGGGCGAGTGGCTGGAGTACAGCCCGATCCTGATCCTGCTGCTGGTGGCCCTGGCCGGCGGCTGGCTGTACCAGGAGTTCGCCACCAAGCCTGCGATCACCGCGATCTCCGGGCTGAACACCTACAACCTGCTGTTCATCATGCTCGGCGCCTTGCTGCACTGGCGCCCGCGCAGCTTCCTCGATGCCGTGGCCCGCGCGGTGCCGACCACCACCGGGGTGCTGATCCAGTTCCCGCTGTACGGTTCGATCGCCGCCATCCTCACCCAGGTCAAGGGTGTCGACGGTGCGACCCTGGCCCACCACATCTCGGTGTTCTTCACCCAGATCGCCACCCATGACACCTACGCGCTGTTGATGGGGGTGTACTCGGCGGTGCTGGGCTTCTTCATCCCGTCCGGCGGTGGCAAGTGGATCATCGAGGCGCCCTACGTGATGCTGGTGGCCAACGACCTGCAGTACCACCTGGGCTGGGCGGTGCAGATCTACAACGCCGCCGAGGCGCTGCCGAACCTGATCAACCCGTTCTACATGCTGCCGCTGCTGGGCGTGCTGGGCCTGAAAGCGCGCGACCTGATCGGCTTCTCGTTCGTCCAGCTGCTGGTGCATGTGCCGCTGGTGCTGGTGCTGCTGTGGGCGTTGGGTACGACCTTGCAGTACGTGCCGCCCGTGATGCCGTAAGGCTCGGGTAGTGCCAGGGAAGGGCGGTCAGGTACCGCCCTTTTTTACGTTTCGATGACATATCGATAACGATTCGCATGTGCGATTCGTTTTCATATGAATGCCGTCCGGTCGGCAGCCAAGGACTTTCATCGAAACGAACAAGGAGACAGGCAGCGATGTTCGCGCCCATCAGCCGTTCCATGGCCCTTACCCTGGGCCTGTGTGCCACCGCCGTCAGCCCGTTTGCGCAGGCACAAGAGACCGAACCGCGGTCCGACGACAAGGTGCTGGAACTCGGCACCACCGAGATTCTCGCCCAGGGCCTGGGCAGCACCACCGAGCACAGCGGCTCCTACACCACCGGCAGCATGAGCGCAGCGACGCGCCTGAACCTGTCGATAAAGGAAACCCCGCAATCGGTCTCGGTGCTGACCCGTCAGCAGCTCGACGACTTCCAGCTAAATACGCTCTCCGAGGCCATGGCCCATGTCACCGGCGTCACCGTGCAGCGCAACGACTCCGAGCGGCCGACGTATTATTCGCGGGGCTATTCGATCAACAACTTCCAGATCGATGGGATGCTCAACACCTTCTCGAGCCTGAAGTCCGATTCGGACACCATCATCTACGACCGTATCGAGGTGGTGCGTGGCGCCACCGGCTTGACCACCGGGGCGGGCGACCCGTCCGGGACCATCGCCATGGTGCGCAAGCGCCCGACCTCGCAGCTGGCGATCAGCACTGGCGCCAGTGCCGGCAGCTACGACAACTACCACGGCTACCTCGACGTTGGCGGCCCATTGGGCCTGGAAGGGCGCCTGCGCGGGCGCACTGTGCTGGCCTACCGTGACAGCCAGTCGTTCATGGACAAATACGCCAGCCAGCGTGAGGTGGCCTACGGCATCCTAGAGGCCGACCTGACTGACAGCACCGTGCTTGCAGTGGGTTACGACTACCAGAACAAGCACGTACAAGGGGCCTCCTGGGGCACCGTGCCGTACTGGAACGCCACTGGCGGCAAGGCCGACCTGCCGCGCTCGACCAACCTGGCCGCGCCCTGGTCGTCCTGGCCACTGAAAGACCAGACAGTGTTCGCCACCCTCGACCAACGCCTGGCCAACGACTGGCTGCTCAAGCTCGCCTATACCCATCGCGAGTCCGACAGCGATGGCAAGGTGTACTACGGCGGCAACGGTTTCCCCGCCGCCGACCGCAGCGGCATGAATGCCTGGTATCAGCATTTCAGCGGCGAAGAGCAGATGGACGCCATCGACTTCAACCTGGCAGGCCCTTATCAGCTGTTCGGGCGCAGCCACGACTTCATGGTCGGTTATGGTGAATCCGAGCGGCGCAACACGTCGCCCTATTTCATCAGAGGGCCACTGCCCGACGGTTACCAGAAGATCCCGGACTGGAAGTACATGAGCAACATCGCCAAGTTCCAGGACATCGATACCGGGCTCGATGAATCGCGTGACTCCACCAAACAGAAGGCCGGCTACATCGCCACCCGGCTCAACCCCACCGATCGCCTGCACTTCGTGCTCGGCAGCCGCTATGGCAGCTGGCAGACCGAGAGCCGCGAATGGGCGTATGACGCGGCGCAGAATGGCACCGAACTGACGCCCAGCAAGCAGACCCAGAACGACCAGTGGACGCCCTACGCCGGGGTGCTGTACGACCTCACCGAGCAGTACACCGTGTATGCCAGCTACACCGACATCTTCAACCCGCAGTCGGTACGCGACAAAAACCGCCAGTACCTCGAACCCATCGTCGGCAAGGTCTACGAAGTGGGTGTCAAAGGCAGCCTGATGGACGACCGACTCAACCTCAGCAGCGCGGTGTACCGCAGCAAACAGGACAACGTCGCCGAGCAGGACGATTCGGTGCCGCCCAACGGCAACGAGGTGTTCTACAAATCCGGCGGCAAGGGCAACGTCGTCGAAGGCTTCGAGGCCGAGATTGCCGGCGAAGTGCGCCCCGACTGGCAAATGAGCCTGGGCTACAGCTACACCCACGCGGCCAACGCCGACAAGCAGCGCAAGAACCCCGAGCAGCCGCTGAACCTGGTGCGCTTCTCGACCACCTACAAGCTGACACCGGCATTGACCGTCGGCGGCACCCTGGACTGGCAGAGCGATACCCACAAGCAGGCAAACCGGCCAGTGGGGCGGGCGGCGAACGGTTCGATCATTACGGTGCGCGACGAGATCAGCCAGAAGGCCTTCTCGGTGGTGGGGCTGATGGCGCGGTATCAGTTCGACGAACACCTGTCGGCGTCGGTGAACGTGAAGAACCTCTTCGACGAGCACTACTACAACAACCTGGGCTTCTATAACGGGGTGTATCACGGCGAGCCACGGACGATGATGGTCAGCCTGGAGTGGAAGCTCTAGTACGTGGGCTTTGCCTTGCATGTCAGCTTTCTATTGATGCGAGGGTGATCCGGCATGTTGAATTTCCAGCATTGAGCGCTTTGACCTTCTACTATTTGCTCACCGAGCAACCGGCCCGCTGGTGGGATTCGGCCATGAAGGAGCTTCAATGAACAAGGTTTCGGCGTGCCTGAGCTCTCTGCTCGTGTTCTTGTTGGCGGGCTGCTCCGGCATCCCTTCGCAGCCCTATCAGGAACCGTCGGGTTTGGTGCCTACCGCACGCATGCGGGTGATCAGCAACTCGGATGTCTTCGGTGACAGCGTCACCGACCGCTGTGCACCCAACTTGCGCCACCAGATGGTCCAGGCCGGGCGCTTCTCGGCGGGGCGAGCACTGGAAAACTATCCGCAGTTTCCTGAGGCTCCGGCCCAGTTGGGTATGCCCAAGCGGCTATCGCCGCCGTTGCTCAGCCTGACGCCGACCGTGCGCATGGCCGAAGGCCGGCTTGAAGAAGTGGTGGCCGAGTACCGGGTGCCAACCTCGGCGCCGTTCCAGCTTGCGACCTTGGGGGCCGGTGCGGGTACGCCGTTGGGCAGGGGGATCTACTGTGACGAAGAAGCCAGGGTCTACAACCTGCAGGCGGGGCGCGACTACGAGGTGACCATCGGCATGGGCACCATCGGCCAGGGCGACAATGCCCGCCTGGCCTGCCGCTTCGATGTGCGCGAGCTGACCTCGATCGGCCAGGGTGAAATGATGATGCCGGTGCCGCTGACGGGCAGCGCCCCGCCGAGAAAACTGTGCGACTGAAGCCTGCGTCGAGCTGATGCTCGCAGGAGCGGGGTACGCTTCACCGCATGGGTGGAGCGCACCCGGCCACGATCATTTCAGCTGTCGCAACTCATCCAGCAACCCTTGCAGTTTCACCCGATTCGCTTCATCCAGCCCAAACACCGGCCTCCGTGGCTCGCCCACTGGCAGCCCGGTCATGCCCAGCCCGGCCTTGATGGTCGCCGGCAAGCCACCCTTGAGGATGAAATCCAGCAACGGCAACTGGCGGTAGAACAGCGCCTGCGCCTGGGCAAGGTCGCCCGCCAGCACCGCCTGGTACAGCTGCTGGTTCAGCGCGGGGATCAGGTTGGCCGCCGCCGTGCACCAGCCCTTGGCCCCGGCAACGAAAGCCTCCAGCGCCAACGGATTGCAGCCGTTGTAGAACGGCACCTGGCCCTCGCCGAGCAGTTGCAGCTTGTGCATGCGCTGGATGTCGCCGGTGCTCTCCTTGACCATGGTGACGTTGTCCACCTCGCGCACGATGCGCAGGATCAGTTCCACCGGCATGTCGGTGCCGCTGGTGGCGGGGTTGTTGTAGAGCATGATCGGGATATCGATGGCCGCGCCGATGGCGCGGTAGTGCTGGAGGATCTCGGCTTCGCTGAGCTTCCAGTACGCCGCCGGCAGCACCATCACCGCATCGGCGCCGTGTTGCTGGGCGAAGCGCGCACGGCGCACGGCACCGGCGGTGGTCAGGTCAGAGACGCTGACGATGCTCGGCACGCGCTTGCCGATGCGCTCCAGGCTGTACTGTGCAACTTGCTGCCATTCGCTGTCGCTGAGGTAGGCACCTTCACCGGTGCTGCCCAGCGGTGCGATCACTTGTACGCCGCCGTCGATCAAGCGGTCGATGGATTGGCCCAGGGCGGGCAGGTCGAGCTGCTCGCCGTCGTGGCTGAAGGGGGTGATGGTGTAGCCGATGATGCCGTGGAATTGAGTGGTCATTCTGAAGGGCTCCGCATGCAAGGCAGTCTAGGGTCAGGCAAGGCAATCGGCGTGCTGGCGCAGGGCCTGCCGGGCGTAGTAGTTGAACGCGGCGCCATGGCGCTTGGGCCGGTCGATCCAGTCGTGGGCGTCGCGGCCAAGCTCGGGGGCGATCGGTTTGATGGTGCCGGCGGCCATGGCCAGCAGTTGCAGGCGCGCGGCGCGTTCGATCAGCTGGGCGTAGACACAGGCCTGCTCGATGCTGGCGCCGGTGGACAACTGGCCGTGGTGCGAGAGCAGGATGGCGCGCTTGTCGCCCAGGGCGGCGCTGATGATTTCGCCTTCTTCGTTGCCCACCGGCACGCCGGGCCAGGCTTCGAGGAACGCGCAGTCTTCGTAAAGCGGGCACAGGTCCATGTGCGACACCACCAACGGCACTTCGAGCATCGACAGCGCGGCGACATGGGTGGGGTGGGTGTGGATGATGCAGTTCACATCCGGGCGGGCGCGGTACACCCAGCTGTGGAAGCGATTCGCCGGGTTGGGCATGCCCTGGCCTTCCAGCACGTCCAGGTCTTCGTTGACCAGCAGCAGGTTGCTGGCGGTGATCTCGTCGAAGCCCAGACCCAACTGCTGGGTGTAGAAGGTGCCCGGTTGCGGGCCGCGGGCGCTGATCTGCCCGGCCAGGCCCGAGTCGTGGCCATTGTCGAACAGAATTCGGCAGGTCAGGGCCAGCTTTTCGCGCACAGTCCACGTATTATCCGCGAGCGAGCCTTGCATCTGCGTCAGTGCCTTTTGCACCAGTTGGTCTTTGCTGTGTGTCAGGGTGTTGGCCATGGGGAGTGATCCTCTGTGGCGTGATGGTGGATGTCTCGGCTGGCCCGCCCCCTTGCTTTCGACGGTGGAGGGGCGGTCCATCAGATGACACAAATAATCCTATATGACACAAAGTGTCATTAGCAAGTGCGTTTGTCCGGGAAAGCCGCTTCACATGTCTATCCGACTGAAATTGCTGCGCAAGAAACTGGGGATCACCCTTGAGGTGCTGGCTGAAAAATCCGGCATGACCAAGAGCTACCTGTCCAAGGTCGAGCGTGGCCTGAATACGCCGTCGATCGCCGCCGCGCTGAAACTGGCGCGGGCGCTGAACGTCAATGTCGAGGAGCTGTTCGACGGCGAGCAGGAAGGCCAGGCGCGCTATAGCCTGGTGCGTCGCGGCGAGCGCCAGGCGCTGGTCGGCAACGGCCAGGGGCCGGGTTACGCGGTGCTCACCTCCCAGGTTGGCCAGCGCAGCCTGTTGCCGTTCTTGATCCAGCCCCCCACCGAGTTCACTGATCCGACTTTCAAGGAGCACGAGGGCGAGGAGTTCCTGTTCGTCCACGAGGGCCAGGTGGAGGTGGACTTCATGAGCGAGCGGGTGCTGCTGGAGGCGGGCGATGCCCTGCATTTCAACGCCCAGACCCCACACCGCCTGCGCTCCGTGGGCGAACGCCAGGCCCAGTTGTTGGTGGTGGTGCAGGGCGGGGAAGGGTGAGGGCAGGGCGATGATCGAGGCCTCGCGGTTTTGGCGTGACCCTGCCTTGCCGTTTGTCGAGGCCCGGCGCGTGGGGGATGGGCGCCAGGTGTGCTATGCCGCGCATTCCCATGAGAGCTTTTCGATCGGTGTGATCACGGGCGGGCGCAGTAGTTATCTCACGGGGGATGCCCAGCATGAGATCAGCGCTGGCAGCACCGTGTTGATGAACCCTGGCGTGGTTCATACCTGCAACCCGATCCAGGGGGAGCCCTGGTCGTACCTGATGCTGTTTGTCGACCTGCCGTGGTTGCAGCAGCATGGCTTTGCCCTGCCGGAGGTGACGCTCAGCACCTCGTCGGGGTTATACGGTCGGTTGCTCGAGCTATTTGCGGGCCTGTTCGACGATCAACCGGCCTCTGCCAAGGAGGCGCTGCTGGTTGCATTCTTCGCAGCGCTGCCTGGCTATTGCGATGAGCGAACGGGCCAGCGCAGGGCGGAGCATCCGCGGCTGGAAATGGCTGCCGCGTTCATCCGCGCCCACCGTCTGGATCCGCTGACCCTCGAAGACATCTGCAGCGCGGCGGGGCTTTCCCGTGCCTACCTGATTCGCGCTTTCGGCAAGCGTTTCGGGCTGACACCCCACGGCTATTTGCTTGACCAGCGGGTGCAGCACGCCCGCGCCCAACTGCGCCTGGGCCGGCCGATTGCCGAGGTGGCGCTGGAGGCCGGGTTCGCCGACCAGGCGCATCTGCAACGGGCGTTCAAGCGGCACCTGGCGGCGACGCCGGGGCATTATCGGGCGGGGTGAGGCTGGGCGCTCAATGGCAACCCAATCGCGGGGCAAGCCCGCTCCCACGCAAACCCGCCCCCCACTCTGCGGTCTTGCGTGGGTGCGGGCTTGCCCCGCGATGCGGTCGTGACGGGAATTCAACCCGCCAGCAGATACCCCGCACTCGCCACCAACAACAGCGCCAACCCGCGATTGAACAAGCGCAACCGCCTTGGCTCCCCCAGATACTGCCGAATCACACTCCCGGCCCACGCCCAACTGGCCACCGAAACAAAACAGATTGGCCCATAGATCCAGGTGAACAGCCACAACAGTTGCTGCTCGCCAGCGGTATAGGCACCCACCCCGGCCACCGCCGCCAACCAGGCCTTGGGGCTCAGCCACTGCATGGCCGCGCCGTGCCAGGCAGTGGGCGCCCGTTGTTCGGCGTCGGCCTGCAATTGGCCATCGTCACTGGCCAGTTTCCAGGCCATGTACAGCAAAAACAGCACGCCACCCCACAGCAACAGGTGCTGCAGCCACGGCCAGCGCAGCAGCAGCTCATGCAGGCCCAGGCCGGTGAGCACCAGCAGCAGGCAGAAACCCAGGGTGGCGCCGGCGGCGTGCCCGAGGCTGGCGCGCAGGCCGTGACGGGCGCCGCTGCCCAGCGCCACGATATTGACCGGGCCTGGGGAGATGGAGGCCGCCAAGGCGAAGGCGGCCATCGACAGGGACAAGCTCATGCGCAGATTCCTTGCAATGATGGAGTGCCGTCATGGTCGACGACAGGTCCGGCGCAGGTATTGAACAAAAATGCTCAAGGCCGCTGTTACAGATTTTGTAATAGTTTCGCGCTGTGGGAAAAAGCTGCTTCGATTGTAGGATCGTCATCCCTTTTTCTGATCAAGGTCTATATGAGCACCTTCGCGGAGCCCCCCAGTTTCTGGCCGTCCCGGCCATCCTTCCTCCGTCCTCGTGACGCCGCCCTTGTGAGTACCCGCTAATGGAATGGCTAGCCGACCCCACGGCCTGGCTGGGCCTGCTGACGCTTATCGTCCTCGAGCTGGTGCTGGGTATCGACAACCTGGTGTTCATCGCCATCCTCGCCGACAAATTGCCGCCCCATCAGCGCGACCGCGCGCGGGTGATCGGCCTGTCGTTGGCGCTGATCATGCGCCTTGGCCTCCTGGCCAGCATCTCGTGGATGGTCACCCTGACCGCCCCGCTGATCGAGGTGTTCGGCAAGACCTTCTCCGGCCGTGACCTGATCATGCTGTTCGGTGGTGTGTTCCTGTTGTTCAAGGCCACCATGGAGCTGCACGAAAGGCTGGAGGGCCATGTCGCCCAGTCGGGTGGCGTGACGCGGCATGCGGCGTTCTGGCCGATCGTCGCGCAGATCGTGGTGCTCGATGCGGTGTTCTCGCTGGATGCGGTGATTACCGCGGTGGGCATGGTCGAGCATCTGTCGGTGATGATGATCGCGGTGATCTTCTCGATCGGCATCATGATCGTCGCCAGCAAGCCGCTGACCCGCTTCGTCAACGCCCACCCGACAGTGATCATGCTGTGCCTGGGCTTTTTGATGATGATCGGCTTCAGCCTGACCGCCGAAGGCCTGGGCTTCCATATCCCCAAAGGCTACCTGTACGCGGCCATTGGTTTCTCGCTGCTGATCGAGCTGTTCAACCAGCTGGCCCGCGCCCGCCGCAAGCGCAGCGTGCAACAGCACCGACCGCTGCGTGAGCGTACCGCCCATGCCGTGCTGCGCCTGATGGGCGGACGCCGGGTGGAAGCTGACGAGGTGGGTGAGGAGATCGCCGACCTGGTTGAGGACGGTAGCGAGCAAGTGGTCTTCGACCGTCGCGAGCGGGTGATGATCAGCGGCGTGCTGAACCTGGCCGAGCGGCCGATCCGCACGGTGATGACGGTGCGCGCCAAGGTCGATGCCATCGATCTGGCGCAACCGGCCGAGGTGATCACCCAGGTGTTGATCAACTCCTCGTACTCGCGCCTGCCGCTGATCCGCGGCGGTCGCATCGAGGAACCGCTGGGCTTCGTGCACAAGAAGGAACTGCTCAAAGAGCTGCTGGCCGGCAACCAGCCAGACCTCGAGGCCCTGGCCCGGGCGCCGCTTAACCTGCTGGAGAGCTTCAGCATCCTCAACGCCCTGGAGCAGATGCGTGGGCAGTCGACGCACATTGCCTTCGTGGTCAACGAGTTCGGTGATTTCACCGGTGTGCTGACCATGACCGACATCCTCGAATCGATCGCCGGCGAGCTGCCGGACGCCAGCGAGGTCGAAGGGCCGGGTGTGGTGGAAGAGGCGGGTGGCTTCGTCGTCAGCGGCGCCCTGAACCTGGCCCAGGTGCAGGCGCGTACCGGCTTCGTGGCCCGTGCCACCGAGGACTACCAGACCCTTGCGGGCCTGGTGATGAGCTTGCTCGACCGCCTGCCGGTGGTCGGTGACCGCCTGCAGTGGAACGGTTGGAGCATGACCGTGGTGGCGGTGGAGGAGCGGCGCGTGCGCCAGGTGCGCCTTACACCGAGCGCCGACGCTGACGCAGCAGGTGCTTGATGCCTTCGAGCACCAGCACCAGCACCGCGGCCCAGATCGGCAGGTAGGTCAGCCACTGGTCCGGGCCGATGGTTTCGCCCAGCAGCAGGGCGACGCCCACCAGCAGCACCGGCTCGACGTAGCTGAGCAGGCCGAACAGGCTGAACGGCAGCATGCGGCTGGCCAGCACGTAGGCGATCAGGGCGCTGGCGCTGATCGCCCCGAGCAGCGGGATCAGCCAGTAGAGGTTCTGGTGTTGCGCCAGGTCCTCGGCTGACAACGGGCCCTGGACCACGAAGTACAGGGCCCACGGCAGCAGCAGGCACATGTCGCACCACAAGCCGCCCAGGTGGTCGGTGCGGCAGCGACGGCGCAAGACGAAATAGATCGGGTAGCCGATCGTCACCAGCAGCGTCTCCCAGGCGAAGCTGCCGTTCTGGTACAGCTCGTGGCCCACGCCCAGGGCTGCGCAGCTGACCGCTACCTTTTGCAGGCGCGACAGGCGCTCGCCGTAGACCAGGCGGCCGGTCAGCACCATCGCCAGTGGCAGCAGGAAATAGCCCATCGACACCTCCAGGCTGCGCCCATGCAGCGGCGCCCAGAGGAACAGCCACAATTGCACCCCCATCAGCCATGAGGTGCCGACCATGCCCAGCAGCAGCAGGGGCGTGCGGCGTACCCGCGCCAACAGTTCGCCCACCCGCTTCCAGTCCTTGGAAATCAACATGAACAGCGTCAGGCAGGGCAGCGTCAGCAGGGTGCGCCAACCGAAGATTTCCTCGCCGTCGAGCGGTGCGAGGAGGGAGGTATAGAAATACATCACGGCGAACAGACAGGACGCCATGACCGATGAAACGATGCCTTTTGACACGAATGCCTCGAAGAACGGGAAGGGTGAGCGGGCGGATCAGCCGCGCATGATCTCAGGGGGCGCGCCTTGCGGCAACCGCAGCCTGCCCGGGCGCGTGGCCAATGCCATGAGCAGCTCGCTGGCGGGCATTGGCCGTGCGTACAGATAACCTTGCTGGAAGTCCACCCCGTGGCGCTCCAGATAGTCGCGCTGCACCGCGGTCTCGACCCCTTCGGCGACGATGCCCAGCCCAAGCTTGGCCGAGAGTTCGATGATGGTGTCGAGGATATGCTGCGAAAGCGCATCGCCACCGATCATGGCGACGAAGCTCTGGTCGATTTTCAGGTAATCAATCTTGAACTGACGCAGGTAGTTGAGGCTGGACTGGCCCGTGCCGAAATCGTCGAGGGCGATCATGACTCCCATCTCGTGGAGTTTTTCGAACAGCTCCAGGGTCACCGGGGTGGGTTCGATCAGTTTGCGTTCGGTCAGCTCGAGGGTGAGTACCACACGCCCGGGCGGGAAGTGCTGGAGGAAGGTGCGGCAATCGTCGAGCAGGCCAAGGTTGCGGCAATGATCGGCGGTGATGTTGATCCCGACGTGAAAGCCATCGTCCAACAGCGCTACATGGGGTGCCAGGGTTTGTGCGGTGTTGAGCATCAGGGCGCGGGTCATGGCGACGATCTGCCCGCTGTGTTCGGCGTAGGGGATGAACAGGTCCGGGCGTACCAGGCCCTCGCGCGGATGCTGCCAGCGCATCAGCACTTCGACCCCGGCCCAGTGATAGTCGCCTCTGCGCACCACGGGCTGGAAGTACGGCAGGAACTCGCCGGCTTCGAGCGCACGGTCGAGTTCGGCGCGGGGAGAGGTAGCGCGGCGTATCTGCCACCGGCAGACGCTACCGGCCACCACGCCGAGTACCAGCAGCAGGCTGAGCAGGGCCGGGTAGCGCGAGCGCATCAACTCGCCCAGCTTGCCCGCGGCGTAGCCGCCCTGCACGCTGAACGGGTAGCGTGTCGAGGAGACGCTGGCGGGGGCGCTGGCCGCGACTGGCGGTGTGCCTTGGTGCACCAGGCCTTGCTGGCCCATCCAGTGGTTGCCCACCCGCACCAGCAGCTCATCATCCTGGGCGATCAGGCGCAGGGCCGTCAGCAGGTGGCTGCCGTCCACCGTGGCGATTGCCCCGCGATCACCCTCGCTGACCCGGTAAACCAGCAGTGGATGGCCCGGCGTGACGGAGTTGCCGTCCATCAGCCAGAGCTGCCCGTCGGTGTAGTCGCGCGCATCCACCGGCTCGTCGAAATTGCCGAACAGCGAAGTGCAATACAGGTTGTCGCGGTCGAACAGGCTGGTGGAGCGCACGAACGCATTGCGCGTGACTTCTATGCGCAGTGCCAACTGCACGTCTTCGCAGGGCTGGCCGGCCTTGGGCAGCAGGTGGTTCGCGGCGCTGGACAGGCTGTCTAGAATCATCTCGATGTGCCCGACCACTTCGCGTGCGGTGGCCTGGCTGTTGGCCTGCAGTTCGCGCTCGGTCTGCCAGCGGGTCACGGCCAGCCCGCAGACCAGCGGCAGCACCCCGACGGCCCAGGGCAGCAAGGTGCGCCAGCTCCAGCGGGCAGGGCGTTTGGTGGTCAGGGGCATGCGTAGGTGTATCCAATGGCGGACGGGTGTGTCAGCGGCAAGGATAGCCGTTTGTCGGTGAAGCCTACGAACTAAAACGCGACAAACAAATTTACGCAATGTAGAATTGCGTTACGAATACAACAATAAGGTTCTCCGCCAACCGGAGAATCAAGCCCGCCGAGAATGGGTCCCCATGAAAAACCCTGCATTCAAGCTGATCATTGGTGCCTATCTGGCCCGCAGCGTGCGCGGCATCCCCTGTTCGCCTCCTGTTCCGTTCGCCATCGCAAGCCAGTAATCCAACCGTTTTTTGCTGCAGATGAGGACACGAACATGGCAGATATCTTCGAAAACCCGATGGGCCTTGAAGGCTTTGAATTCATCGAGCTCGCCTCGCCGACCCCTGGCGTGCTGGAGCCGGTCTTCCAGATCCTCGGTTTCACCAAGGTGGCGACCCACCGCTCCAAGAATGTGCACCTGTACCGCCAAGGTGGCATCAACCTGATCCTCAACAACGAACCTAAAAGCGCCGCTTCGTACTTCGCCGCCGAGCACGGCCCGTCGGTGTGCGGCATGGCCTTCCGCGTGCGCAACGCCCATGAAGCCTATGCCCGCGCCCTGGAGCTGGGTGCCCAGCCGGTGGAAATCGAGACTGGCCCGATGGAGCTGCGTCTGCCGGCGATCAAAGGTATCGGTGGCGCGCCGCTGTACCTGATCGACCGTTACGAAGAAGGCAGCTCGATTTACGACATCGACTTCAAGTTCATCGACGGTGTCGACCGCAACCCGGTCGGCGCTGGCCTGAAGATCATCGACCACCTCACCCATAACGTCTATCGCGGGCGCATGGCCTACTGGGCCGGCTTCTACGAGAAGCTGTTCAACTTCCGCGAGATCCGCTACTTCGACATCAAGGGCGAGTACACCGGCCTGACCTCCAAGGCCATGACCGCGCCGGACGGCATGATCCGCATCCCGCTCAACGAAGAGTCGTCCAAGGGCGCGGGGCAGATCGAAGAATTCCTGATGCAGTTCAATGGCGAGGGCATCCAGCACGTGGCCTTCCTCACCGACGACCTGCTCAAGACCTGGGATGCCCTCAAAGGCTTCGGCATGCGTTTCATGACCGCGCCACCGCAGACCTACTACGAAATGCTCGAAGAGCGTCTGCCGGGTCACGGCGAGCCGGTCGACCAGCTGCAGTCGCGTGGCATTTTGCTGGACGGTGCTTCCGAGGCGGGCGACAAGCGCCTGCTGCTGCAGATCTTCTCGGAAACCCTGCTGGGCCCGGTGTTCTTCGAGTTCATCCAGCGCAAGGGTGACGATGGCTTTGGTGAAGGCAACTTCAAGGCACTGTTCGAGTCGATCGAGCGTGACCAGGTTCGTCGTGGCGTGTTGAACGTCGAGTAATCGACTCAACGCTATCCATCGCGGGGCAAGTCGCATCGGTGCGCCGATGTGACTTGCCCCGCGATGCTTTCAGCCAATCTTTGCCTTGGCCAGGAACTTGAGCGTCGCCTGAGCCACGCCGGCAGTGGACGCCGGGTTCTGCCCGGTGATCAGGCCTTTGTCTTGAACCACGAAGGGTGCCCACGGGTCCTCCGCTTTCTGGTACTCACCACCCCGTGCGCCGAGTTCGTTCTCGGTCAGGAAAGGCACTTCCTTGTCCAGCTCTGCCAGTTTCTCTTCGATATTGGAGAAACCGGTCACCGCCCGACCTCTGAGCAACAGGGTGTTGTCGCTGAGTTTCACATTCAGCAGCCCCACGGCACCGTGGCAGACCGATGCCACAACCCCGCCACGTTCGTGAATGCGCCGCGCCAGGTCCTGCAGCGGCTGGTTGTCGGGGAAGTCCCACATCACGCCATGGCCACCGGTGTAATAGATGGCGCTGTACTGCTCGGCCTTGACCTCGCCGGGGCTGAGGGTGGCGCCCAGGCGCTTCATGAAGGCCTTGTCGTCGTACCACTGCCAGTCCAAGTCCGGGGCCATTTGCAGGCTGTGCGGGTCGATCGGTACGTAGCCGCCCGCCGGGCTCACATAGTCGACCGTGAAGCCCGCCTGCTGCACGGGGTCGACGAAATGCACGGCTTCACCCAGCCACAGGCCTGTGGCGCGTTTGATGTTGGGGTACTTGGCGGTATTGGTCAGCACGACCAGGATCTTCTTGTTCATGTGCGCATGCCCATCCAACCCAAGGGGGCCGGTTGCCCGGCGGAGGGAAAAACCCTCTGAGCATAGCCGTCGCTGGGCGTGGCGCCATGACCGGCTGGCGTTGTGCTAGTCTCGAGCCAATCATGTGCAGCCAGGAAGTCACCATGACAACGGACAAGTTCATGCAAGCGGCCATCGACGAAGCCCGCAAGGGGCTGGCGGAAGGCGGCATTCCAATCGGCTCGGTGCTGGTGCACGACGGCAAGATCATTGGCCGTGGCCACAACCGCCGGGTACAGCAAGGCAGCGCCATCCTGCATGGTGAAATGGATGCCCTGGAAAACGCCGGTCGACAGCCTGCCAGTGTCTATAAGGAAGCCACGCTCTATACCACCCTGTCGCCCTGTGCCATGTGCAGCGGCGCGATCCTGCTATATGGCATAAAACAGGTGATCATCGGCGAAAACACCACGTTCCTTGGTGAAGAACAGTTGCTGGCCAGCCGAGGCGTAGGCCTTGACGTGCGCCACGACGAGGACTGCAAGAAGATGATGCGTGATTTCATCGAGGCCAAGCCGCAACTGTGGAATGAAGACATTGGCCGCTGACCACTCAGTGCCAGGGGCCGCGCAGATGATTCACCTGGCGCCCATTTCGAGCGCCGAGACCGTGGGAAGCGCCCGGATCAGTAGCTTCAACTGGGGCGCAACGCCACTGGGGCCCCTGACACGATGGCCGCCAGCCTTGCGCATCGCCGTCGACATGTTGCTGCTTTCCGCTTACCCCTGTGCCCTGGTCTGGGGCCCGGCGCTGACGGTGATTCACAACGAGGCCTATCCCGTCCCCCTGGGCGAGCGCTCCCATGCCCAGGGCGACAGTTTCGACGCGCTCTGGGCAACGGCTTGGGACGACATGGGGGCTGCTGTTTTCCAGGCGCTGGAAGGGCAGGGCAGCCTGGTCGAAAACAGCCTGCTGACGGTCAACCGCGACGGGCGCCCCGTACAAGCCTGGTTCACCTGCAGCTATTCGCCTATCCGCGACGACCAAGGCGCGGTGGTGGGCTTCCTGCACGCGCTGATCGAAACTACCGCCAGCGTCGAGCGCACCCGCGAGTGGCGCGAGCTGGCGCAATCTTTCGAGGCACAACTCTCGCGCTACATGGCCGAGAGTGAGCATACCTGGCAGTTGTCGCCCGACGTGATGTTGATGCTCGACCCCGAGTTGCATGTGCGCCTGGCCAATCCGGCCTGGCATCGGTTGTCGGGTTGCACAGATGAGCAGCAAACGCCGGTCGCGCTGCTGGAGCAGATCCACCCAGCCGAGCGTACCGAGACCAGGCTGGCCCTGATGGCGCTGATGCAGGGGCATGACACCCCGGCCTTCGAGGCCCGCGTGCGCCAAGGTGAAGGGCATTATTGCTGGCTGCGCTGGCATGCTGTGGCGGGCCAGGCGTTGCCGATCCTGATCGGCCGCAACATCACCGAGGAGCGCCAGTCCGTCCAGCGCATGGCCGAAGCAGCGGTGCGCGAAAGCCAGCGCATGGAGTCGGTGATCAAAGTGGCGGGCGGCCTGGCCCATGAAATGAACAACGTCCTGTCCGGGGTCGGCAGCAGCCTGGAGCTGCTTGAGCGGCGCCTGACCCAGGGGCGCCTTGAGCGCTTGGACAGCTACGTGCAGGTGGCCCGCGAGTGCGCCCAGCGGGCCATCGGCCTGACCCAGAACTTGCTGGCGTTCGCCCGCAGCCAGCCGCTGTCGCCCAATCCACTGGACATCAACCAGCTGATACGCGAGGCGCAACCAATGCTCGAGCAGTGCGCCGGCGCCGAGATGCAGCTGCACTGGGAGCTGGACATCGCCCCCTGGCCCGTCCAGCTCGACCCCGACCAACTGCGCAACGCCTTGCTGCACCTGTGTGCCAACGCCCGCGACGCCTGCCTTGGCCGGGGCAGCCTGTCGATTCGTACCGGCAATGAGCGCCTGGCCGGCGCGACTGCCGGACTGCCGGCGGGCGACTATGTGATGGTCCAGGTCGAGGACGATGGCCATGGCATGTCAGCTGAAGATGTGGCGCGTGCATTCGAGCCGTTTTTCACCACCAAGCCCCTCGGGCAGGGCTCGGGCCTGGGGTTGCCCATGGTGCATGGCTTCGTGCGCCAGTCCGGCGGCCAGGTGTGGATAGAGTCGAGGTTGCAGCACGGCACTAAGATTGTGCTGATGTTTCCTCGTTATTCGGGCAGCCAGCCGATACCCGAACCCCCGACGATCACAAGGGAGGCAAGGCTGGGCGAGCGTGTGCTGCTGATCGATGACGAGCTCAACCTGCGCGGGTTGATCAAGGAGATACTGATCGACCGCGGTTTTGAAGTGTGCGATGTGACCGATGCCAACACCGCGCTGGGGCAGTACCGCCATGCCGGCCCATTCGATCTGGTGATTACCGACATCGGCTTGCCGGGCGGCTTCAGCGGGCGTCAGGTGGCCAGGGCGATGCGCATGATCAATCCCGAACAGAAAATCCTGTTCATCACCGGCTACACCGAGGATCCGGTGGAGCAGCAACTGCTCGACGAACCCGGTACTGCCTTGCTGCTCAAACCGTTCTCGCTGGAGAGCCTGGTCATCCAAGTCGACCGCATGCTGCTGGCCTGATCCTGCTCAGGGCGCCACCAGCATCCGCGCGACCTGGTTGCGTAACTGTTCCAGGGCGAAAGGCTTGCGCAACAACTGCATCCCTGTGGCCAGAAACGCATCGCGAGCCATCGCGGTTTGCGCAAAACCGGTGATGAACAGTACTGGCAGCCCGGGGCGCAGGCGACGGGCGATTTCCGCCAGTTGCCGGCCGTTCATGCCCGGTAGCCCGACGTCGCTGATCAGCAAGCCGAACGGCTGCGGCGAATGCAGCCAGCGCAGCGCCTCACTGGCATTTTGCGCCGCACGACAGGGGTAGCCCTCTTCGAGCAGGGTCCGTTCGACCAGTTCGCGCACATCCGGGTCATCTTCCACCAGCAGGATGTCCTGGCAATCACCTGCAGCTTTCACGGCAGCGGCTTTGAGCGGTGGCGGGCTGTCGGTATGGCGTGGCAAATACAGGCGCACCCGGGTCCCTTTGCCGATCTGGCTGTCGAGCGCCAGGTAACCCCGTGACTGCCTGCAGAAGCCGTAGACCATCGACAGCCCGAGCCCGACACCCTGGCCAGTCGGCTTGGTGGTGAAGAACGGCTCGATGGCATGCTCCAGGGTGGCTTGCGACATCCCCTGGCCACTGTCGCGAATGCTCAGGCACAGATAGTCACCGTGGGCCAGGCCGACGTTGGCGAACTGCCTGCTGGTGACCTGGACGTTGTCCGCCTCGACGTTCAGCACTCCGCCGCTGGGCATCGCCTCGCAGGCGTTGAGCAAGAGGTTGTCCAGCGACGCCTGCAGTTGCTCGCCATCGGCGCTGGCTTGCCATAGTTGAGTGGCCAGGCGCACTTGCAGCTCGATGCCTGTACCCAGCTTGGCGGCCAGGGCATCGGGTGCCAGCAGCGGGCGAAGGTCGATTGCCTGGCTCTGCAATGACTGGCGAGCGGAGAACGCCAATAGACGATGGGTCAACAGGGCAGCGCGAGCCACGGCTTGCTGACCCAGGCGCAAGGGCGGTTCCAGGCCCTCGCTGCGGCCTTGACGCAGGCGTTTGTCGATCAGCTCCAGGCTGCCGCCGATGCTGGTCAGCAGATTGTTGAAGTCATGGGCCACTCCGCCGGCCAGTTGGCCGATGGCTTCCATTTTGCGTGTTTGCTGCAGTGCCTGGTCGTCGGCCTGTTGTTGCTGCGCCAGGGCTTCGAGCTGTTCGCACAGGTCGCGTGCCTGATATTGCCGGCGGCGCGCCCGCAGCGCCCACAGGGCCAGGCTCAGCAGTTGCTCGTCAGGGTAGGGTGGGGCAAGCGGCAGCAGGTTGCCTGGCACTGCGCTGATGTCGGCCTCGGCCTGGCTGGTGAGCAGCACCACGGGCAGGTCGGACCAGCCAGGCTGCTGTTCGAGGTAGCGGTGCAGGGGGGATCGCTGGTTGCGCGGCAGCGCCTGTTCGATCACCACCAGCAGCCCGGCACCTTCACTGAGCCAGCGGCCAAGGCGCCGCACATCGGCGGTGCGGCGGCTGTGAATACCGGCTTGCCGGAGTAATCGGCAGGTGCTTGACCCCACCTGGGCAGGCGCCAGGACCAGGGCGCGTTCTTCCACAGCCAGGCATGCGGCCAAGAGTATTCTCCTGTGACGATGGGTACGCCGTGATGGCGTTACCGCCTTCCTTCTCCTATCACTGGACCTTCGTCGCGGGTCAGGGGTTCAACCGGATTGTGGAAGGTGTCACAGGCCTTGTTGCAGCAACGGGTCGTCCGGGTTCTGCCGCTCGAGCTCGGCCAGCAGTACCTGGACATTCTGCAGTTGCCCGGTCTCTTTCCAGTACTCGATCAGCAGTACCCGCGCCCGGCGGTTGGCGGGCTGGCGGCTGAGCAGCGTCTGCAGTTGTTGCTGCGCGGCCTGGACCTGCTCCAACCGGTGCAGGGTGACGGCAAGGGTGTAACGGTAGTCGCTGTTCTCCGGCTCCAGCTCGACCGCGCGCGACAGTGCCAGCAAGGCGTATTCGTGCTGGTCGTGGCGGGTCAGCCACAAACCCAGCTGGTACTGCAGGAAGGCCGAATCCGGGCTGAGCGCCAAGGCCTTGCGCAGCACCTCGCGAGAGGTGTCGTGGTGGCCCTGGTGTTCCAGCAGGCGTACCTGGGTCGCCAGGGCGTCGAGGTTTTCGGGGGCCAGCGCCAGGGCGCGGGCGAGCGCCGCGCCTGCGGCGTCATAGGCCTGCTCGTGCATGTACAGGCGCGCCAGGTGAACCTGTGCGTCGGCGTCCTCGGGTTGTTGTTCGAGGGTTTGCTGGTACTGCTCCAGTGCTTGCTGCAGCGGGCCGAAATACAGGCCGATGGCATCCGGGTCGAGGCCGAGCAACGCATCCACCGCGGCAAAGCGCACGCTCTGCTCGTCATCGTCAAGCAATGGCCCCAGCACCAGGCTGCGTTGGGCGGCCGGCAACAGCCGGCGGATGCTGGCGATGGCGGCGCGGCGCACCAGGGGGTCGCTCTGTTCCAGATCCTGCTTTGCCAGTTTCAGCGCCTGGGGTGACGGATAGTTGGGCAGCTCTGCGTACAGGGCGGCGCGGCGGATCGCCGGCAGGTCGTTACGCTGCAGCTGCTGGTACAGCACCCGCGCGGCGCCCGGCTGGCCTTCATGGGCCTGGCGCAGGGCCTTGGCATAACTGTGCGGCGGCAGCGTCGGCGGGGCCGATTGCGGGGCCCGCCACAGGTAAGCGAGCACGCCTGGCACCAGGATCAGCAGCAACAGGGCGATCAGGATAAGCGGGCGGCGTGGCATCGGGCAGTCCGTGGCGGCGGGAAGGCCAGAGCTTGGGACAGCCGGCCAGTAAATGCAACGGGCGAGGAGTCGGGTATGATGCGTGCCTTTCCCAAGCATTGAGGCCTGACCCATGTCCCTGAGCGCTGAACAGACCGGCGAATTTCGCGCCTTCGCCGAGCAGCTGGCCGATGCCGCGGCCGTGGCGATCCAGCCGTACTTTCGTGCCAGCCTTGACGTCGAAGACAAGGGCGGGCGCCTGTACGACCCGGTGACCGTGGCCGACAAGGCCGCCGAAGATGCCATGCGTGAGCTGATCCAGGCGCGATACCCGGCACATGGCATCCTCGGCGAGGAGCATGGCGCAGCCGTTGGCAGCAGCCCGCTGACCTGGGTACTCGACCCGATCGACGGCACCCGCGCCTTCATCACCGGCCTGCCGCTGTGGGGCACGCTGATTGCGCTCAACGATGGCACTCGCCCGGTCATCGGGGTGATGAACCAGCCGTTCACCGGTGAGCGTTTCGTCGGCACCCCCGAAGGTGCATGGCGCAGCGGTACGCCCCTGAAAACCAGGACCTGCGCCGACCTTTCGGCGGCTACGCTGATGTGCACCACGCCAGACATGTTCGACAGCGCCGCGCGCAAGGCCGCCTTTGAGCACGTGGCCGGCCAGGCCAGGCTGATGCGTTATGGCGGCGACTGCTACGCCTACTGCATGCTCGCGTCGGGGTTTGTCGACGTGATCGTCGAGGCCAGCCTGCAACCCTACGATGTGCAGGCGCTGATGCCGATCATCGAAGGCGCCGGCGGGGTGATCACAGCCTGGGATGGCAGTACCGCACAGCACGGTGGCTGCGTGGTGGCCTGTGGCGACCCGGCGCTGCATGCGCAGGTGGTGGAGATGCTGCGCCACGCCATGTGATGGGCACCGGCCATCGCACTTTTTTGCTTTTGCGGGCTCTATGCTTGGCCAGGCTACGCCGACCCCCGGTGCGGCCATTGACCAGCCCCGGTGCCGATGGCCGCAAAACGACTCGATATTCTCCCGCGCGGCCTGCTGCTGGCAGGCGCCCTGATCTGCCTGGGGGCCTGCACCCAGCAGCAGGGCCGCGACATGCTCAAGCAGATCGGCAACGGCAAGCCCGACGAGCTGTTCCAGACCAGTGTCGACCGCATGGCCACGCTGTCCATGCGCGACAACCTGCAAAGCCTGTACCTGCTGATGGACAAGCTGTACCTGCGCAATCCCAGCCAGTGGAAGCAGTCTGGCTATCTCGACGCCACCACCGCCGCCCGGCAGATCCGCATCGCCATCGAGCAGCGCCAGCCCTTGGCGCAACTCGGTGAGCGGCGTGACCTGGCAGCCCTCAGCCATGCCCTGAGCCCGGAGTTCAGGGGGGATCGGGTCGGTGCCTTCATCTACGCCATCGGCAGCATGCTGGTCACCGCCCACGGCGGACGCACCGAGTTCTACATGACCGACACCCTCGACCCGCTGTTCATCAACAACGCCGCGCGCAATATCGAGAAAGCCACCTGGATGCTCAGCCAGCGCCAGGATGCCAACGGCGTGCTGCTGCTGTTCTCCAACGAGATCTCCGAGCAGGGCAGCAACCTGAGCTTTGCCGTGGAGTTCGGCAAGGTGGTCGCGCGCCTCGACCTGCTGGCGCAGATGCTCGACGAGCGCTACCGGCGCATCGGGCTCAACTATGCGCAGAGCCTGCTGCTGTTGAACTTCCTCCCGGTGCAGTGAGTTGTGCGGTAATCGAACGCCGGGCCTGTGCCAGTGTCCGCTGTCCGCCCGCCGTTTGCCTTGGTCGCATTGCCCTCGATCCTGCTTTTTGCTTAGTGTGACGCTCAGCATCCGACCGTCGCCTGCCCCAGTACCCCGATGACGGTTGGTTAGAATGACCGTGAACGACCGCAGCCACATGCCCACAAGGCGGTAGGCCGCGGCGCCCATAACAATAATGATGGCGAGTGCCTTGCCCATGGAAAGCCGCCTGTTGAGCGAGCAAAGCTGCGTGTTCCACCGCGCTGACCCTTACGCGGTGTCCGACTACGTCAACCAGCATGTGGGCCAGCACCACATTGGCCTGTCCCGCACCACCCATCCCCAGGCCAGCTTGAGCCATCGCAAGTTCGCCGAACTGGACCTGTGCCGCATCAGCTATGGCGGCAGTGTGCGGGTTACCTCGCCGGCGCTGGAAACCATCTTCCACCTGCAGGTGCTGCTCAACGGCAATTGCCTGTGGCGCGGCCACCAGCGTGAGCACCATCTGGTGCCGGGCGAACTGCTGCTGATCAACCCGGATGACCCGGTCGATCTCACTTATTCCGATGACTGCGAGAAGTTCATTCTCAAGGTGCCGGTGCACCTGCTCGACTCGATCTGCGACGAGCAGCGCTGGCAGCGCCCCAGCGGCGGCGTGCGCTTTGTACGCAACCACTATCGGCTGGAGGAACTGGACGGTTTCCTGAGTCTGCTGGGGATGGTCTGCAACGAAGCCGAGGTCAGCGATTCGCTGCCCAGGGTGCAGGGTCACTACAGCCAGATCGTCGCCAGCAAGCTGCTGACGCTGATGAATACCAATGTGCGCAAGGACACCCTGGGTGGCACGCAGGCCAGCCTGGAGCGAATCCTTGAACATATCGAGGGCAACCTGAAGCTTGAGCTGGCAGCTGAAACCCTGGCCGAGCAGGCCAACATGAGCCTGCGTTCGTTGTACGGCCTGTTCGACCGACAGCTGGGTACCACGCCCAAGCAGTACATCCGCCAGCGCAAGCTGGAGCGGGTCAACGCCTGCCTGAGCGATCCACGCTGCACGGTACGCAGCGTGACCGAACTGGCACTGGATTACGGTTTCCTGCACCTGGGGCGGTTTGCCGAGAGTTACCGGCAGCGGTTTGGCGAGCTGCCGTCGGAGACCTTCAGGCGCCGGGCGTGATCCGAACAGGCAAAGGGCTGCACAGCAGCCCCTTGCGATCTTCAGTTCACGCCACGTCAACCAGGACGATTTCGCTGTCCTCCAGCGCCGTCACCGTCAGCACCGTTTCCTCTTCGATGGCCACGCCATCCCGGGCCTTGGCCTGCAATCCGTTGACCTCGACCCGGCCCTTGGCCGGCACCAGGTAGCCGCGCCGGCCTTGGTCGAAGCGGTACTCGGCGCTTTCCCCAGCGCGCAGGGTGGCCGCCACCAGGCGGGCGTCGGTGCGGATCTGCAGGCTATCGCCATCGCCTTCGCGGCCACTGGCCAGGGTCACGAAACCTTCGCCACGTTCACCCTTGGGGAACGGGCGGGTGCCCCAGGACGGCGCGTCACCGACTTTTTCCGGAATGATCCAGATCTGGAAGATCCGCGTATCGACCTTCTCCTGGTTGTATTCGCTGTGCACGATGCCGCTGCCGGCACTCATGACCTGCACGTCGCCCGCTTCGGTGCGGCCCTTGTTGCCCAGGCTGTCCTGATGAGTGATCGCGCCTTCGCGGACATAGGTGATGATTTCCATGTCTCGGTGCGGGTGCGAGGGGAAGCCGCTGCCGGCGGCGATCAGGTCATCGTTCCATACCCGCAGGTTGCCCCAGTGCATGCGCGCCGGGTCGTAGTACTCGGCGAACGAGAAGTGGTGGTGGGCGTCAAGCCAGCCGTGATTGGCGTGGCCAAGGCTTTCGAAGGGTCGCAGTTGCAGCATGATGGTGCTCCTCTGAATTCGCTGGAATGGGGCCATGATCTGCGTTTTAAATATCGAAAAAAAGCGTAAATATCGGCTAATTAAGATCAGTTAAATAGATATTTATTTTGCGATACAACATGCGATTCATCGCCTAATCCACTGATACAAAAGCATTCGCTGGCGCTTTTTGGCGGATGAGGCGAACATGCCCGCTGTTTCGATTTTCAATGGAGTGACCGTGCCCCACGAGCAGCCCCAGGCCCCGGCCAACCTGACCCCGCCCGCCCAATTGCCCTGGCTGCGCCGCCTGGCCGCGCGCCTGCTTGGCCGTGGCCTAAGCCGTCTGCAGGCGCAGCACCGCGATTCGTGGTTCCTTGGTCATGCCATCGGCCAGCGCAACGGCCATGCCGACGGTTTGCGTGACGGGTACGAACGTGGGCGCTCGGACGGCTACGAAGCAGGGCGTCAGGTCCTGGTGATTCGTGATACGCGCCCGGACACCGCCGCAGTGCCTGGCCAGGACGACAAGCTGTTCGACGACTGGCGCCTGCCGCTGAGTGCCGAGCTGAAGAAGCGCTTCAAGGCCGACGTCGCCCAACGTCTGTCGGCCGAGGCACAGCCCAGCGCCGCGCAGTGGAAGCTGATCCTCAGCGACACGCCGTCGACCTGCGTGGTCGCTGGTGCCGGCGCCGGCAAGTCGACCTCGCTGGTGCTGCGCATCCTGTTGCTGCGCCACTACCTGGGCTTCGAGCTCGATGCCATGACCGTGGTGACCTTCACCCGCGAGTCACGCAAGGACTTCATCCAGCGCCTGCTGCAGGTGTTCGCGTTGTGGCAGGTCCAGCTGTCGCCGGCACAGGGCCGTGAGCTGGTACGCACCTTCCATTCGCGCATCCTGCCGCTGGTTCGCAGCCTGCCGGGTTTCGCTCAGGTGCGTGCCTTCGAAACCCTCGGCAACGAGATGCCTGCGGGCTTTGAAGCGAATGCCGACAGCAACCCCTTCGACCTGCGCCTGAATGACGCCCAGCGTCAGCAGTTGAACCTGGCCTACCGGGACCTGCTGGCAGAGAGCCCGCGTTTCGCCGCCTTGATCGGCCAGCTGCGGCAGGAGGCGCTGTTGCTCAAGCCACTGGACCCGGATCACCCGGATGTGCAGAAGCGTGTGCAGGTCACCCAGCTGGCCGCGCAGCGCGACGAAGAGCTGTGCGACGTGATCGAGGACCTGTGGTTCGCGGCCGGCGCATGGCCGATCAAAGGCATCGAGCCGTGCCGCGACACGGTGCAGATCCGTGGCAGCCGTTTCCATGTGCACGGTCGCCTCGAGGGGCTGGATGCCTGGGTGGTACTGGGCTTTGACCCCAGCGAGAGCGCCCAGTACCAGCGCCCCGGAGCAAAGCTTGCGGTGCGCGCCGAATGGGCGGTCAAGCGCACGCTGTTCCAGGCGTTCAGCGATAAACCGGTGATCTGGCTGGACAACTACGCCTCGGCCAGGCGCCTGGCGGCCTCGCTGGCAGGGGATGCCGTGGCGGGGCCCGGCTTCGAATACAAGGTCAAGGGTGAACTGGCCCCGGCGCCGTTGCTCGACGCCTTTGTTACCGCGGCCAGTTTCATCGAGAACCTGGGCCTCGACGTGAATGCCGCAGTGGCCGCCATGAGCTTCCCGCCGGGTGACAGCGATGGGCCGTTCTTCGAGGCGCTGGCCCTGTACTGGAAAGCTTTTGAAGCCCACCTGATGGTCCAGTCACCGCCGGTGATGACCTACAACCGCATGTTCGGCCTGTTCGGCGAGAACAACCCGGAAAACCTGCAGCTGTTGCCCGACCCCTTGTTGCGGCCGCTGGCACACCTGATGATCGACGAGTTCCAGGACGTCTCACCGCAGATCGTCAGCTGGCTGCGCGCCTGCCTTGCGGAAATTCGCCGACGTGGGCCAGCGATGAACCATGGCCGGGTGGCGCAGCATTCGTCGTTGATGTGCGTGGGTGACGACTGGCAGTCGATCTACGGCTGGCGCGGCAGTTCGCCCAAGTACTTCATGGAGTTCACCAAGGTGTTCCCGTCACCCTCCAACACCCGGGTGATGCTGGTGGAAAACTACCGCAGCCAGCAGTCCATCATCGACGCCGCCGAGCATCTGGTAAAAGGGACGCCGACCATCAGCGGCAAGAAAGCCAAGGCCAGCGGGCAGGCGGCCGCACTGCCATTGGCACCCGTACGGGTGTTTGAGCGTGACGAGGCAGCGTTGGCGCAGACCTTGATCGAGCACTATGAACAGGGTGAAACAGTGATGATGTTGTTTCGAAAAAGTAGCGATAAGCTATTGATAGAACAGCATTTATTGCCAGTACTTAAAGCTGATTCTAGCTTGCCTTCCGGGCAGCGCCGGCTCAAGCAACTGACCTACCACAGCGCCAAAGGCCTGCAAGCCGACGCAGTGTTCATGCTCGGTGACTGCCAATACTTGACCAGCTCGCCGTACAAAAACCAGGTGTACCGCCTGGCCGGGCTGGGCAAACCGGGCGACGCTCAGGCGTTCGATACGGCGCAGCAGGAAGAAGTGCAGCGCCTGGCCTACGTGGCTGTCACGCGGGCCATCAGCCACTGCTACTGGCATGTGGAAAAGCCCAACGGCGAGGCTGTGAATCAGCCTCGCGCGTCGAGCCAGGTGCAGGGGCGGCAGGCCTTCTTCGAGGACCTGCGCGGTCAGTGAGGGGTCAGTTGCCTTTGTCCAGGGGGGTGGTCAGATCGAGGTACAGGCCGTCCTCGTCGTTCTCCAAGCCCAGGGCCATGCGCTGCATGCCCGTTACATACTGGCCTTCGTTGATCGCCAGGCGCCTGGGCTGCTCTTGCGCATCGAGCGGGCTCTCGCCCAGGGCGCTGGTCAGCGCCTCGACCACCGGCTGCTCCAGAGTGCCTTGCGGGTCGCTGTTGCCCAAGCACGATTCGAGGTAATCCAAACCTGCGTCCCAGCGCTCTCGCAACCCATCGAAACGAGCCTGATACTGTGCGCGCAACAGCCTGCGCCAACTGGAGTGGCGCGATACTGCCTGACGGCGACCTTGTAGGTCGGCGTCGCGCTCGCGGACGGTTTCTTCCACCCTGATGGACAAGGGGCCATCGATTTTCGCTATGTCGCGGTACAGCATTTGCGGCTGCAGCTCAGGGAAGTCGAGTTCCTTTGCCAGTTCGCTGCGCAAGGCCAGGCGGATCTCGATCAGGTCCAGGCCAAGCCCGCGCTCATCCTGCAGCATGGTATCGGTGATGGTGTCGGAGCGATACAGTGCGGGCAGGGTCGGCGCCTTGCCGCGCTCGGCGGCTGGCTGTGCCTCCCAGTCGCGTTGCTCAAGCAAGGCGATGCGCCTGTTCACCCGCGCGTTGCAGATGTCCATGGCCAGTTCGTTGACCTGGTCCCGTCGGTAGAGGCTACGGAAGAAGTCGAACAGTTTTGGGGTCGCATTCGGTTGGCCATCGGCCCGGTCGTAGGCCATGACTTCGATCTGCAAGGTACCGAAGACATCGGCGCCGGCATCGCCACAGGTCACCGGAAAGGTCCCGGCAACCTCATTCAGGCGCTCGCGCAGTTGCGTATCTGCGGCTGCACGCGCCAGCAGTTGCCAGATCTGTTCGGCAAGCGCCGAGGTGTTCTCCTGCGCAGCACGGGACATGCCCACCAGTTCGATGGCCAGGCGCAAGTCGGGGTATTGGTCATCGTCGAACAGGTTGTCCCAGGTTTCCTGCTCCTGCGCGCTGGCGGTTTCCCGCCAATTTACCTGTTGCGCGTCGGCCTGCTCCAGATCTGCCTCTGCCTCAACGCCAGCCCTGGTCAAGCGCCCTCGCAACCGAGTGTTCAGCGGGTTGTAGTTGAGCAGCAGTTGTTGACCATCCAGGTGGAAACGCAGGTTGCGCATGAAGTGAGTGCGCAGCAGCGCATCTGGATCGGGGACTGTCGCGATTCGGTTATTGCTCAGGTTTACCTGGCGCAACGCGCCGATTTCGTTTTCCATCAAGTTGTTCAGACCGTTCGGCCAGGCGCTCAGTTCGCAGAGTTCCAGGTTCAGAGTCTGCAAGCTGATCATTCTCGACAGGTCAGGGCTGAGTCGCAGCGGATTGCCACCCAGGTTCAGCTCGCGCAACCGCCGTATGTCAGCGAAGAGGGACGCCCTTGTGGCATCCAGGGTGATGTCGTTGCGGTAAAGGTCCAGTTTGGAGAGCTTCGGCAGCCTGGCCAAAGCCTGCAGATCCACGACGCTCAGGGTCAGCTCGTTGCGCCTTAGCGAAAGCGCTTCGAGCTCGGTGAGCTTTGGCAACACCTGGTGCGCAGAGTCTGGCAGTTCCAGTAGCAGGCAGCCTTCAACATGCAGCTCGCGAAGCTTCGGTGCATGTTGCAGGGCCTCGAATAGCGACGAGGCGTGCAGCTGTGGACTGCTGCGGATATGCAGCCGCTCGAGGGAGGGGAACGACTGCAGTAAGTCTTGGGGGATATTGGCGAGGTTGACGTTGTCCAGGCTGAACGTGGTGATGTGGTCAAAGCGAGCGGATATGGAGGGCAGCTCGATGATGGAGGCGTCCAGGTTGGCCAGCTCGAGCGTATCGCCACCGAGGCGATGCCAGCAACGAATCAGCTCGCTGGCTATTTGCTGGGTTTCTCGCTGCCCACTTTCAGCAGTTTGCTCCACCCATTGCGCCAGTTGCGTGCGCAGTGTGGTGATTTCCTGAGTCATGGCTTTTATCTGGCTGGGGACGTCCCCTCGGCTGCGCAGGGTGGCCAGCAGCTCGCCCATTTGCCTGTCGTTCAGCGCCGGGAAAAGCCCTTTGAGTTCGCTTTTCAGCTTGGAGCCCGAGCCCCAGGGGCTCAGCGGGTAACCCAGGCGTCCGTCGCTCAGGCGCATGGGCGGGCGGAAGTTCGCTCGGATGGCCTGCTGGCCGAGCAATCGCGACATGCTGGGGCGGTCGGCCAGCGCAGCCTTGAGTACCTGCTTGGCGGTCCACTCGGGATGCTGGGTCAGCAGGCTTTTGCGGATTAGCCTGCTATCGGCATTCTCCAGGCTTGGCCGATGGAGGCCCAGCAGCGCACGGTCCATGCGTACGCGCGCCTGCAGGCCGCGTGCCTGTTCAGCGACTCGCAGCGGCACTCGATCGGCCAGCAAGCGGGCGCGTTCTGTGCTGCGGGTTGCACCGACGATATCCTCGAGGGTGTTTTGCGGCAGCGTTGGGAATTGCTTGCCCAATACCTGAGCGGCCGGGCTCAGTGGCGAGCGCTGGCCAAGGTAGAGGCTGTCGAACAGATGTTGACGCTGGGCCAGAAGGTGATCGGCCAACAGGTCCCGTAGCGCCTGCTGGCGTTGCCCGGCTGTCGTGCCCTCGGGCAGCAGCCCGGCAAGGCTGGCCTCGTCGAGGTGGTCGAGGACAATGCGCGCCAGGTCGCCCCTGTCCAGATCGGAGCGGGTCAACGGAATTTCCCGGTCACCCAACCGGTCACGCCCATATCGGGTGGCATTGCCCCAGGGTTCGGGGCCATCGTACACCTTGATCAGAACGTCTTCGGGCCAGCCAGGCAGGCTGCTGAGGGCGGATGCGGCAAAGCTCTTGTAGGCGGCCAGTGGCCGGCCATCCCGAGTGCGGGCGATGATGTCGTCGGCCTCAAAATCCTTGCTCAGGCGCAGCAAGGCATCTTCAAGGAGTGTCGGTAGCGGCTCACCGTCGGCGAGCACGGACTCCAGTGTTCCACGGTCGAGGCCTGTGCAGTCGAGCACGGCGAGCAGGTCGGCGTCGCTCAACAGGTCGGTGGAGGGCCCCAGGCGGCGCAGCAATTTCGGCGTTGGCCAGTCCGTGACGCGCTCGTGCGCCAGGCGCCAGGCACCCTTGCCATTGCCGTGCAGGGCTGGCCGGTAGGCGGTCGGGTCTTGCGGATGGAGCAATTCCCAATGCCCATTCGTGTTCTTTTGCACTTCGAAGGTTTCACCGTCGAGACGGACGAAGTCCTGGTCGTCGAGCTTGTACAAGCCTTGATCGTTCGGCTTCAGTTCGGCAGGTATCGCCACCTGGCTCCGGTAGGCGGTCAGTTGCGGGTGCCACAACTTCTCCTTGCCCTCGATAGTGATTGTTTCCAGCCAGTCGACGAAGCCGGAGGATTTGATCAGCTTGGCGGCGGTTCCGATCACTACGGCGCTGGCCGCGGTGAGGGCCAATGACTCGACCTGTGCCACTGCCTCGGCGTAGTCGCCCTCTTGCCAGGCCTCGAAGGCATGAAAGATGTTCCCCATCAGCTGTACGGCAAACACACCCAGCATGACGACATCGAGCCCCGGCACGAACAGGGCGGCGACATTGAGCACGTTCATGCCAAGTTCTTCCCACGAATCCAGGAGCGCCTGGCGGGCCTTGGCGTCGGCATCGGCGGTGGGTACCGCGATTGCCCGGGCATTGTCCTTGAGAGCGAGAACATGAGCGTCGTACAGATTGTCCCAGTACGGGGCGGTGATTTGCCGCTCGCGAATACCCAAGTCTGGTGGGTTGACGGGGCGAATGCCGGTAGGCAAGCGTCCCGGCGGCGGCGAAACCACGACGGCAGTTTTGAGCAACGCCTTGTCGAGCTCAACGCCCATTTTGGGGCGATCACCTTGCCCTATGTGTTCCAGAAACCGCTGGCGATAGTCGTTGTTGCGCAGACGATCGATCAAGTGGTTGGTCAGTTTCTCCAGGCTGGTGAACTCCTGGAGCGGGCAGTCATCGTCGAAAGGCAGGTAGGCGATCACGTCCTGATCGGTCGAGGTGGCCGGCCCGAGCAGCATTGCGTCGTTGACCTGCATCCCGAGCACCTTGAGGCTACGTACGGTGATGGGATGCCTGCCATAGCGGGGCGTCGCTCCTTCGGTACAGAAGTAACGCAGCGCCTCGTAGCCCAACTGCGTGACGCGGTTGCGGATGAGCGCGATCAGTGCCTGTACGGTTAGCTCGGCGCGCTGTGCGTTGACCCATGCTGCTCGCACCTGCCCCTTGCGCGTGCCGTCGAACACGCTCTCCAGATGCGTCTGGTAGCGCTTGCCCAGGTCTAGCTTGCGGCAGCGCGTGACGAAACTGGTGACGCTCAGGCCGGGTACGCTGGCAGGGTCGCGGGGGCTGACTTGCAAGGTACTGAACGGGCCGACTTCGCTCATGCCTTCGAAATTGTGCATGGCTGCTTCGAGCAGGCTGCGCGTGACCGGGGTGCCGACTGGTTCGGCGACCCACTGCGGTTGGTAGGCGCCTCCTGGCAGACCCAGCTCTTCCAATCCCGGCACGTTCTCCAGGTCGCCTGTGCGAACCATCTCGAATGGCTGGTAGCAATACTGCGCCTCGGTCAGCGGCACATTGATGTGCAGCGCATTCTTGAGCAGGGGTTCGCAGAACTGCGGCAATGTCTGCAGTTCGCTCAGCGCTTGCGCCAGGCGCTTACGAGTGACGGTGCGCTGGCGGATGGCCTCGCGCAGTTGCAATTGATGGTCCGCTGATGCCGTGCTGAACCATGGGGTGGGTTGCCCGTTTTCCTGGATGTGCTCGTTGTGAGCGTGGCGCATCAGGCGGTTGATGTGCTTTGGGTGCAGTTGACGGGTCCAGTCCGGTATGCCGTTCAGGATTTGTTGCTGGTGGTAAGGGGTGGCTGGGGTTTCCATGTTCATTCCTGAAGTTTTTTTGGGGGTTCCATCCAACACCGCATGGCTGCAAGTCAGGCGGTACATAGTTCATACGGTCGGTATGTCGTTGTCGGGCAGATACGGTCGTTGGCGCGCACGTCACGGTCGTCAGCAGGCCAATCCTGAGCTTCGGCGTGCGCGAAGGTGGGCGTGGGGCACCCTGCGGTGCCGGAGGATCTGGCCCTGGGCATGGCCCCGGGCCCTGCCAGGGAGCGAAGTGATGGGGACGTCCGCCAATGCCAAGGATCATCTGCTCGATCTCGACGGAATCGAGGTTGCTGTGCGCACCTGGGGGCCGGAAGACGGTATCCCGGTATTGGCCGTGCACGGCTGGCTGGACAATGCCGCATCGTTCGAGCGCCTGGCGCCGTTGCTCGACGGCTGCTTCGTGGTGGCACCCGACCTGGTTGGGCATGGTCGCAGCGACCACCGTCGCGACGACAGCGGCTACTACCTGTGGGAGCACGCCGAAGACCTGCTTGCAGTGGTCGACAGCCTGGGGCTGTCGCGTTTCCATGTGCTGGCGCATGGCATGGGCACGGGGATCGCCTCGATTCTCGCGGCGCTGACCAGCGCCATCGCCAGCATGCAGTTTCTCGACGGCATGGGTGCACCGTTCACCGTGGCCGAAGGCGAGCGAGTCGAGCACATGGCGCGAGCCATGCGGCTCAAGCGTCTGCTGTTGCGCAGTCGCCAGCAGGGTTTTGCCGCCTCGCGGCCGCAGCTTTTCGACAACCTTGAGCAGGCCTTGGGGCAATGCCGCAGCAACTGGCAGGGGGGGCTTTGCGCGTCGGCCGCTCGGCTGATGGCGCAACGCGACCTGTTGCAGGTGGGTGACGGCTATTGTTGGCGCCACGATCCGCGCCTGGACCTGCCCGAGCCCATGCCGCTGACCGAGCGAGAGGCCTGCGAGCTGCTGCAGCAGATCCGTTGCCCGTTGTATCTGCTGTTGGGGCAGCAGGGCGCTTTCGCGGGCGATGGCTTTGACCGGCGCCGGGCGGCGCTGCCTGGGCAGGCGCGGGTGACCTGGCACCCAGGGGGGCACCACTTCCATCTGCAGGCGCCGGGCCCGGCGCTGGCGCAGCAGATCCTGCGCACCCTGGCGCGGCACGAAAAAGGCGGATTGCTGCGCTTGGTCAACGAATGAGTGCTGGCCCTGCTAAGGTGCACAGACGCCCTTTCATGGAGTGCCGCCATGTTGCCTTCGCGCATCCTGCATATCGACCACATCGTGCTGCGTGTCAGCGACCTGCCGCGCAGCCTGGCCTTCTATCGTGACGTGCTTGGCTGCCCGGTCAGCCGTGAGCGCGAGTCGCTGGGGATGATCCACCTGGCCGCCGGCAGCAGCATGATCGACCTGGTGGCGGTCGATGGCCCTCTGGGGCTCAAGGGCGGCCCGGCACCTGGCCGTCAAGGACACAATCTGGACCACCTGTGCCTGCGGGTCGAACCTTTCGATGAACAGGCGCTCAGTGATTACCTGCAGGGGGCAGGGGTGCGCGTTGAAACGGCCGAAAAACGTTATGGCGCCGAAGGCGAAGGGTTGTCGTTGTACTGTTTCGACCCCGACGGCAACCGGGTCGAGCTCAAGGGCCCGTGCGTGGCCGCGACGGCCTGAATGGCCCGGCGTTAAGCCGATTTCACCCTCGCGCCACGCCGAGACCTGGCTTAGCATGCTCAGCTTCGCTGAACAGCCTGGCACCTGGACGATGACGGACATCACTCACACCCAACATTCGATCGACACGCCTGCGGGCACGCTGCATGCCGAAAGCTGGTTGCCTGCGACTGCGCAGGGCGTGCCTATCGTGCTGCTGCATGACTCGTTGGGCTGCGTGGCGCTCTGGCGCGATTTCCCCGCGCAGCTGGCGCAGGCCAGCGGGCACCGGGTGATCGCCTATGACCGCCTGGGCTTCGGGCGTTCCGCCGCGCACCCCGGTCAGTTGCGCCGGGGTTTCGTCGAGGCCGAGGCGCACGAGGGTTTTGCTGCGCTGCGCAGGCAACTGGCCATCGACGACTTCATCGTCTTCGGCCACAGCGTCGGCGGTGGCATGGCGGTCGGCTGCGCTGCAGCCTTCGCCGAGCATTGCCGGGGGCTGGTGACCGAATCGGCCCAGGCCTTCGTTGAAGCCCGTACCCTCGATGGTATCCGCGCCGCCGATCGCCAGTTCGCCGAACCAGGGCAGCTCGAACGCCTGGCGCGTTACCACGGCGACAAGGCCGAATGGGTGCTGCGTGCCTGGGTCGACAACTGGTTGTCGGCCGACTTCGCCGACTGGCACCTCGACGGCCTGCTCGCGCAGCTGCGTTGCCCGCTGCTCAGCCTGCACGGCGACAATGACGAGTTCGGTAGCCTGGCCCACCCTGAACGTTTTACAGGCCTGGCAGGCGGCCCGAGCCGAATGCGGGTGCTGGCCGATTGCGGGCATGTGCCCCATCGCGAGCAGGCCGACCAGGTGCTCAAGGAAGTCCTGCGTTTTCTCGGCTGAACCTCGTCACCCAAGCGCAATGCTTATCCGTCTGCGTGGCCCGTTCAGCCACGCACCCTGCCGGCGAATGGATATCCCGGCAAAGCCGATTATGCTTTTGATTACCTTGCCGCGATCCGGGGCAACGCCCCGTCGTGCTTCGCCGCAACCTGTAAGCCCTATGGCCTGGGTGCGCGCGTTGCAACCTGTTGAGCAACCTGGCCTACCTGATCTTCACGGAGGCGACCCATGGCGGTCCTCGACAGCGCATCCACGGGCAGTAGCGCGCCCCAACGTGGCATCACCCGGGAAGAGCGCAAGGTCATCTTCGCCTCTTCGCTGGGCACCGTGTTCGAATGGTACGACTTCTACCTCTATGGCTCGCTGGCGGCGATCATTGCCAAGCACTTCTTTGCCGGGGTAAACGAAACCACTGCGTTCATCTTCGCCTTGCTGGCGTTCGCTGCCGGCTTTGCCGTGCGGCCGTTCGGCGCGATCGTATTCGGCCGGCTGGGTGACATGATCGGGCGCAAGCACACGTTCCTCATCACCATCGTGATCATGGGGCTGTCCACGGCTATCGTGGGTTTGCTGCCCAACTACGCCACCATCGGCGTGGCGGCGCCGGTCATCCTGATCACCCTGCGCCTGCTGCAGGGATTGGCGCTGGGCGGTGAGTACGGCGGCGCGGCCACCTATGTGGCGGAACATGCACCGAAAGGACGGCGCGGCTTCTTCACCGCGTGGATCCAGACCACCGCCACCCTCGGGCTGTTCCTGTCGCTGCTGGTGATCCTCAGCTGCCGCACCCTCATGGGCAGCGAGGTGTTCGAGGACTGGGGCTGGCGAGTGCCGTTCCTGTTGTCGATCCTGCTGCTGGCGATTTCGGTGTATATCCGCCTGCAGCTCAACGAGTCACCGGTGTTCCTCAAGATCAAGGCCGAAGGCAAGGCGAGCAAGGCGCCGCTGACCGAGTCGTTCGCCCGTTGGGACAACCTCAAGGTGGTGATCATGTCGCTGCTCGGCGGTACCGCCGGGCAGGCGGTGGTGTGGTACACCGGGCAGTTCTACGCGCTGTTCTTCTTGCTGCAGATGCTCAAGATCGACCCGCAGACCGCCAACCTGCTGATCGCAGGGTCGCTGTTGATCGGCACGCCGTTCTTCATCCTGTTCGGCAGCCTGTCCGATCGCATCGGCCGCAAGCCGATCATCATGGCGGGCTGCATCCTGGCCGCATTGACTTACTTCCCAATCTTCAAAGGCCTGACCGAGTACGGCAATCCGGACGTGTTCGTCGCCCAGGAGCAGAACCCGGTGGTGGTGGTCGCCGACCCTGCGCAGTGTTCGTTCCAGTTCGACCCGGTGGGCAAGGCCCGTTTCACCAGCTCGTGCGACATCGCCAAGAGCCTGTTGGCCAAGCGCGCCATCCCCTACGAAAACCAGGTCGCCGAGCCCGGCAGCGTGGCCCAGGTGCGCATTGGCGAGCGGGTGTTGCCCAGTTTCGATGGCCGCAGCCTGACGGCGGCGGACTTCAAGGCGCAGAACGACGCCTTCACCGGCACCCTGGGCACGGCGTTGAAAGAGGCCGGTTACCCGGAAAAAGCCGACCCTGCGAAGATCCACTACCCGATGGTGTTGCTGCTACTGACCATCCTGGTGATCTACGTGACCATGGTCTACGGGCCGATCGCCGCCTGGCTGGTGGAGCTGTTCCCGGCGCACATCCGCTACACCTCGATGTCGCTGCCGTATCACATCGGCAATGGCTGGTTCGGCGGTTTCCTGCCGACCGTGGCCTTCGCCATGGTGGCGGCCACCGGGGATATCTACTACGGGCTCTGGTACCCGATCGTGATCGCGGTGATGACGGCGGTGCTGGGCACCTTCTTCCTGCCGGAAACCAAGGACCGGGATATCACTCATACCGGATGAGCTTGGCTCATCGCGGGGCAAGTCGCATCGGCGCTACTACTAAACGGGCCTGCACGTCCATTTGTAGGAGCGGCCTTGTGCCGCGAAAGGGCTACAGAGCAGCCCCAGGATTTCAGCGTTAAAGCAGAAATCGCCGGGGCTGCTCTGCGGCCCTTTCGCGGCACAAGGCCGCTCCTACAGCGGTCGCGCAAGCCCGTTTCGCCAATGTGAATTGCCCCGCGATGGCATCCACTCAGTCGAAATACCCGCGCAGGCTGTAGCGATAGCCGGTATCGACCTCGGCGTTGCCGGCATGGCTGTAAGTCTTCTTCAGGACGAACTCGAACGCCGGCTCGTACAGCCCATCGCGCACCAGCGCCCCCGCCAGCACCTCCACCTCATACAAGCCATTGGCCAGCTCGATGATCGGCCGCCCTGGCTCCTGGTAGCGGGCCAGCAGGTCGCCGAGGGTCTTGTTGGTGAAATGCTGCAGCACGCGCCAGGTGAACAGCATCAGTGCGCGGTTCTCCACCCGCAGCACATGGCCGCTACGGCGGTGCTTGAGGCGGCTGCCCGGTTCGAGCAGGGCCGGGGTGCCCTGGTCGAGGGTGAACAGGATGCGGTAAGGCAGGTTGTCGATACCGGCCAAAGGCAGGATCACGCCCTCGTGCACCGCTAGGTCGCCACTGTCTCCGGTGGTGAAGGCGCGCGCCAGGTCATCGGGCAGATCGTGTTCGTGCTTGAAGTGCTCCAGCAGTTGAATGTCGCCGAGCAGGAAATAGTCGACCAGGTCGTTGAGGACCTCGCTGAATTCATAGCGCATGGTTTTTCCTTGTTGTGGCTGCGCTGAGCGGGATCGAGCAATGTAGCGGAGCGAGCAAGGGCGACGCCACCGCGGCGTTGCCCGATAGCGTCGGGGTCAGTGACGTTGCGCGATCTGGATGAGGTTGCCGCAGGTATCGTCGAATACCGCCACAGTCACCGGCCCCACATCCGTGGGTGGCTGGGTGAACTGCACGCCAGCCTTGCACAGCCGGGTGTATTCGCTCTGGATATCGCGCACGCTGAACGAGGTGGCCGGGATTCCATCCTGTTTCAGCGCAGTCTTGTAGGTCTTGGCTGCCGGATGGGCATCGGGTTCGAGCAGCAGCTCGACACCGTTGGGGTCGTTGGGGGAGGTTAGGGTGAGCCAGCGATGCTTGCCCATGGGTACATCATGTTTGGGCTCGAAGCCGAGCACGTAGTGGTAGAACGCCAGGGCCTTGGCCTGGTCGTCGACGAGAATGCTGGTGACCACGATCTTCATAGGCGCACACCGTTGTGGGTGGGTGTTACTGCAAGTAAAGACGGTCGCTGCGCTTTGACCAGCGCGGGCCGTCAAGTCCTCACCCCGCCTTGCGCAAGGTCAGGTTGATGCGCCGCTCCCCCAGCCGTGGATGCACACCGGGCTTGACCGGCAGCACGCCGTGAAAGCGCAGGCGGTCCTCACCGCCCCAGACCAGCACGTCGCCATGGTTCAGCGCGATTCGCTGCACGCGGTCGGCGCGTTGCAGCCCGCCGAACAGGAACACCGCGGGCAACCCCAGTGAAATCGACACGATCGGCTGGCCGAAGTCGCGCTCGTCACGGTCCTGATGCAGGCTCAGCCGGGTGCCGGGCAGGTAGTGGTTGATCAGGCAGGCGTCCGGCACGAAGCCGTCGAACCCGGCCAGCGCGGCAGCGCGCCCGGCCAGTGCCAGCAATACCGCTGGCAGGGCCGGCCAGGGCTGGCCGCTTAAGGGGTCGAGCGGGCTGTAGCGGTAGCCGCGCTCATCGCTGACCCAGCCCAGCGCCCCGCAGTTGCTCAGTGCCACCGCCATGCGCTGGCCGCCTGGGGTGTGCATGTGTCGCCAGGGTGCGGCGCGCAGCACCGGGCGCAAGGCATCGAGCAGGGCTTCGACCTCGCCCAGGGCGAAGCCGGGCAGCAGCACGGTATGGCTGGCCAGGCGTTGTGGCTGAGGGCCGAACAGGTCGAGGTCGGACTGGATCATCAGGTGGCGGCCGAGCGGGCAGGACAGGCGGCCAGTGTAGCGCTGTTGCCAAGCGAGGGAAAAAGGAACCGCGGCGCCAGGGAGAGCGGACACCGCGATTCAAAGGGGGGAGCGGGTCAGTGCTGGGTGACGGTGGCCATGTTGGTGTTGCCGAACTGGGTGATGCTGGCGGTCTGGCTGGCACCGCTCTGGTCGACGAAGGCCTGGTTGCCGTTGCCGCCCTGGGTCACGTAGGCGACGTTGACGCCGTCGGTCTGCTTGATGGTGGCCTGGTTGCCGCTGCCGTACAGCTGGTAGGTGTAGCTCTGGTTACCGCTGCCGGACTGGTCGATGTTGACGATGCCGCCGTTGCCGGCGGAAATGCCCTCGGCGTAGTTGGCGGTGCCACGCTGGTCGGCAATCAGCAGGTTGTCGCTGCCGTTCTGCTCGAAATACAGCTCGTTGTTGGTATCGGCCTGTTTGGTTTCCATGGTGTTGCGGTTGCCGTTCTGGCTCAGCTTGGCGAACTGGCCGGTGTCCTTCTGGTTGAGGTTGACGCTGTTCTGATTGCCCACCTGGCGAATCTCGGCGCGCTGGTCGTTGCCGAACTGCCCACCGGATTTTTCGCCCTTCCAGTTGCTGGCCAGGATCTTGTTGCCGTTGCCCTGGGTGGTGATGGTCAGGCTGTGGTTGTCACCGGTCTGGTAGGTGAAGTGCAGGTTGTTGTTGCCGGTTTGCGAAATGCTGGTCACCGACTGGTTGGTCTCGAACTGGTCCGACCAACTGGCGTTGGCGCGGCCGTTCTGGCTCAGGGTGGCACTGTTGCCCTCACCGAAACTCTGGTCGATGTAGCCTTCGTTGAGCTGGCCGGTCTGGTAGACGCTGGCCTGGCTGGCGGTCTGGTTGTCCTGCCACACCTCCACGGAATGGCCGGTGCCGTACTGGTCGATGCCGATGGTGCCGCCGAAGCCGTTGCGCTGGTCACCGTAGGCCCAGTTTTCCCGGCCCTGCTGGTAGATGGCGATGTCGCCGTCCTGGTGGGTGAGGTGCTCGGCGGCGGCCTGGTTGTCGTTGCCGCTCTGGTTGATCAGGCTGCGGTTGTTGCTGCCGCCGAACAGTTGCTCGATGGTGGCGTCGTTGCGCTGCCCCGATTGCTGGGTGGTGGCCTGGCTGCCGAGTTGGGTGTCCTGCCAGATCACCGAGCGGTTGCCGGTGCCTTCCTGCATCTGCAGAGCCTGGTTGTTCTCGCCCACCGACTGGCTGGCGAAGGCGTCGTTGAGGGTGCCGCCGGACATCTGGGTGATCTGGCTGCCGTTTTCGAACAGCTGCTCGGCGTAGCCGGCGTTGAGCGAGCCGGTGGCGATCTGCTGGATATCGCTGGTGCTGTTGTCCTGCACGGCCATGTGGTTGTGGTCGCGGCCGGTCTGGCTCTGGCTGGCCGAGGCGTACGAGGCCTGGGTCTGTTTCACTTCGGCGATGTTCTTGTTGCCTTGCTGGGACTGGGTCGAAGTGCTGTCGTCGGCCATGACCTGGCCGGCCAGCGCCAGGACGATGGCGGCGCTCAGGGGGGCGAGCTTGTACATGGTGAAGCCTCCTGCGGTTTCGATGGCGTTAACGGTATTGGGTGATGTGCACTTGCTGGCCATTGCCGGCCTGGGTCACGGCGCTGGTCAGCCCCGTGCCGCTCTGCTCGATGGTGGCGTTGTTGTGGTTGCCGATCTGCTCGATGGCGGCCGTGTTGCCGCTGCCGTTCTGGCGGATCGACGCGTTGTTGCCGTAGCCCTGTTGGTTGATCGAGGCCATCAGGTCACTGCCTTGCTGCAGGATGTACGCCTCCTGCGCGCCCCCGGCCTGGACGATCTGGCCCAGCAGGGCCACACCGTTCTGGTCGAGGGCGGCACGGTTGCCGTTGCCCTGCTGCTCGATCACCGCCACCTGGCCGGCAGCGCTGGGCAGCAGCCGCAGCACCAGCGGCTCGCCCAGGTCGTTGCCGGCCGCGAGGTCGGCGTTGTCCATCAGATCGTCGGCCCAGGCCTGGCCACTCAGGGCCAGGCACAGCAGCAGCGGGGACAGGCGTTTCATGGCACGCTCCTTTGGCTTACTGCACCACCACGTTGACGGTGCGCGTGGTGCCCTGGCTGCTGGTCACGGTTGCCGTAGGCGCCGCCGTCGGTACCGCCGTGGTGCTGTTGCTGACGGCCAGGCGCCAGCGGCCGGTGACCGGCACGGTGGTGGTCCCCAGGGTCTGCACGCCGGTGGTGGTGGTCACCCGTACGGTGATGGTGTTGCCGGTGGTCACCGATGAGGTGCCGCTGATGTCCCAGTTGTAGCGGTTGTTGGAGCGGGCCGTGACCGTTGCCGCGGTGACCGCGAAGGTCTCCTGGGGTGGCCGTGGCGACACCTGCACGGTGACCGTGCCAGGGGTGGACAGGGCGCCGATCGAGTCACGCGCGATGTAGGTGAAGGTGGTGCTGAACGCTGCGGTGACCGTGGCCGGTGGCGTGTAGGTGATGGTGCTGCCGTTGGTGCTCACCGTGCCGCGCCCGGCCGGGATCGGCTGGGTGACGCTGGCTATGGTCAGCGGCAGGTTGCCCTCCGGGTCGGTGTCATTGGCCAGGGCGTCGATGGTCAGGGGAACGCCCAGGGTGGCGACACTGTCGGCCACTGCCGTGGGTGCCTGGTTGGGCGCGACGTTGACGGTGACCGTGGCCGGGTCCGACTTCAGCCCCTTGGCATCCATGGCGCGGTAGCTGAAGGTCGCCACCAGCGGGCTGGTGGCGCCGGCCGGTGGTGTGTAGGTAACGGAAGTGGTGCCGTTCATCACCACGCCGCCCAGGCCGGTGCCGGGTTGGGTGAGGTCGCTGATGGTCAATGGCAGGTTGCCGTCCGGGTCGCTGTCGTTGGCCAGCAGGTTGAGGGTGACCGGGACGCCGACACTGGTGCTGCCGCTGTCGGCTTGGGCCAGCGGCGGCTGGTTGCCGGCCGAGATTGGCGCGTTACCGACCACCACCACCGGCTCGACGTCGCTGCCGCCATGGGCTGACTTGACGGTGATGCTGGCGGGTGGCTGGTTCAGGTCGTTGACCGTCAGGCTTTGCAGCACGCCGGCCTTGGACATGCGCCCGTAGCCTTGCACCACCAGATCAGGCACTGCCACCTCGTCGCTGGAACGGGCCTCGACCAGCAGGCGTTTGGTGACCCAGTCGTAGCGGGCGTTGGTGACCCGTACCACGTCGCTGAGCTTGCTCGACACGGCGGTGGGTTTGGTGGTGCCGCCGCTGCTGCTGGCGGTGACCACCACCACCGGCGGTGGCGCGGCCTGGCTCAACTGCTGGCTGAAGAACAGCCCGTTGTTGTCTGGTAGCAGGTTGAACTGGCAGGGCGAGGGTGGCGAGCCGACCAGCGCCAGGCCATTGCGCATGCATACGCTGGCGGTGTTCGGGGCCTTGGCGAAGACTTCGACGCGGGTGCCGACGCCGCTACGTGAGTAGGTGGCGCGCTCGAGGGTGACCGGGGTCTGGGCGCGTTGGTCGAGGACCTTGCCGGAGACCGTGAAGACGTTGGTCTGGATCGTGCCCGCCGGGCCTTGGATGCGCACGAAGTTGGTGTTGTTCGGGCTGCCGGTCACCGCTTCGGTGGTGTTGGGGTCGCCGACGAAGGTTTCGGTGGCGCCGGTGTCCGGATTGACTTCGGTGTACGGGCCGCCGACACCGCGCAGGAACGGGCCGATGTTGCCGTTTAGCGCACCACTGAAGTTGCCTGGGGCACCGATGCCGATGTCGCGGGTGATGTTGACCGCGCGGCGGCCCACCTGGTTGGCGGCGACGGTGACGGTTTCCACGCCGTAGGGATGGGTGATGGTGTAGGTGCCTGCGGTGGGTATCGAGGCGCGGATGCGGATGCGGGCGAAGCTCTGCTGGTCGCCGTCGACCGGGTTCTCGGCGGCGAAGGCCGCCTCTACGCCGGCTACATAGACTTCCAGCTCGTAGCCACTGTTGCCGACTGCAGGGATCGAGGTCTCGGCGAGGAACCAGAACATCTCGGGCGGCCAGTTGTCGGGGAACACCAGCGGCAGGGTGTCGTCATAGACCCCAGGCTCCGGCAGCAGGGTGCACATGTAGGCCGGGGCGCCTGGCGCACCGGGGAAGCGGGTACTGGTGGCGCGCGACTGGCACAGTTCCAGCGACAGGTTGGTGGCGTCCTTGTACCACATGGGGTAGCCCCCGGTGGCGAAGGTGTAGGGGCCCGGGTCGACCTCGGTCAGCACGGCCCAGGCCGCGCTGCTCACGCTGAGGCTGAAACCGGCGGCGCACAGCGCCCGGCGTGACCAAGTATTCATGCTGCCTCCTGGAAGTCTGTTCATGGCACCAGCACCACGGGTTCGCTGTCGCTGCCGCCATGGCTACTGCTGACTTGCACCGTGGCCGGTGGTATCGGCGTCAGCCCGGTGGTCAGGGATTTCACCGCGCCGCTGCCGCTGAGGTTGCCGATCAGCGCGCCGTTGCCGGTATGCGCGGTCAGGGCTGGAGGGCTGGTCTCGTCGCTGCTGCTGGCCACCAGGGTCAGCTGGCCGCTGCCCAGGCTGTATTCGGCGCGGCTGATCACCACCAGATCGGTCAAGGGCATCGGCGTGGTGGTCGGGGTGCTGGTGGCGATGGCTAGGCTGTTGTCGGCGGTGACCTGCAGGGTGAGGGGCAAGGTCGGATTGAGGGGCGACTGGGCATACCAGGCGCCAGTGCCGTTGGCTTCGTTCAAGGCCAGGGCCGGGTTCTGGCTGCTCAGGTTGACGGTGGCCGGCGCTGGCGGGGCCATGACGAACACATCCTGCTGGGCGCGCAGGTCACCGTTCTCGGTATGCCGTGAATAGGTGCTGCGTTGGGGTATCACTGGGGTGGGGCGGTTGACTGTGGACAGCTTGCCGGACACGGCGAACAGTTCGGTGCGGATGTCGAGGCCGTTAGGGCCCTCGATGCGCACGTAGTTGGTGTTGAATGGGCTGCCGGTCACGCGCTCGTTCAAGTTGGGGTCGCCGATGAAGCGTTCGCTGGCGCCGGTGGCGGGGTTGGTCTCGGTGTAGGGGCCGTTGACGCTGCGCAGGAAGGGTCCCAGATCGCCCTTGAGCGCGCCGGTGAAATCACCTGCGCCGGCGATGCCGATGTCGCGGGTCATGTTGATTGCCCGACGCCCTGCGGCGGGTACGTCGAACACGTCCACGCCGTAGGGGTGGGTAATGACGTAGGTGCCTGCCGCCGGGACATCGACGCGGATACGCACGCGGGCGAAACTGACCTGGTCGCCTGCGACCGGCTCTTCGGCGGCGAACGCCGCCTCGATCGCCGAGACGTAGGTCAGGTCAATGCCGCGTGCGGCGTCGACGAGTGAGGTTTCGCCGGTGAACCAGAACGCTTCGTCGGGGAAGTTGCTGGGGAACACGATGGGTTGGGTGTCATCGAACACGCCGGGGGTGGGCAGCAGCGTGCACATGTACGACGGCGCGCCGGGGGCGCCGGCGACCCTTGAACTCACGGCTTTGGTCAGGCACAGGTCGAGGGTGCGGCCATGGCTGTCCTGGTACCAGGCGGGGAAGCCGCCGTTGGGGGCTGTCGGGTAGGGACCGGGGTCGACCGCATACAACGCAGCCTGTGCCGGTAGCTGGAGCAGGCCGGCGACGATCGCGATGGCCAGCGGACGGGGTGTCGGTCGGTGCATGAGTCGATTCCTCCTGCAAACGGGCCCATGGGTTGGGGCGTCTGGGGAGGAGTCGGCAAGTGTTGTGCCAGGTTGCTCAGGATGCTCTGCAGGCCTTTAACGGCGGGGTCTACAGCCTGTCTAGCTATCTACATATTGGAAACTTCGGGTGGGCAGGTGGCCCCAGCTTTGGGGAATCGGGTGTCGCATCAAACGATGCATCACCGGCATTCACGGTCCCTGTAGGAGCGGCCTTGTGCCGCGAAAGGGCTGCATAGCAGCCCCAGCTATTTATGCCGCTGCCGAGAAC